>VFKQ01000350.1 GCA_009885445.1 Anaerolineaceae bacterium
AAGGAAAAGAATACGCTGACGGCGCCGGCATCAGCCGCGCTGATTTTTATGCGCGCCTGCCCTCCATGAAAAAATTTCCCACCACCGCCGCGCCCTCCATCGGCGAATTTTCAACGCGCTACCAAAAACTTTTCGACGCAGGCTGTGCGCACGTCATTTCGATTCACGCCTCTGCAAAACTCACCGCCATTTACAAAATTGCCACACAAGCCGCGCAGGATTTTCATGGACGCATCACCGTCGTGGATAGTTTTTCGCTCTCGCTGGGACTCGGCTTCCAGGTTTTGGCCGCCGCCGAATCCGCCGCGTCAGAGTCCACGCTCGAAGCGGCTCGGGCGTCAATAGAGTCCACTCGCCGACGATTGCACGTCTCCGCCGCGCTCGACACGATGGAATTTGTCCGCCGTAGTGGGCGCATCCCCGACGCAGTCGGCTTCCTCGGCGGATTGCTAAACATCAAGCCGCTGGTCGAAATCAGTGATGGTCAAATCAAAGCCATCGGCGCAGTGCGCACCACGAGGCAGGTTGTTTTTTAGGGGTAGACAGGCCAGTTTTCTCTACTTTGTACCAACACAAGGTCTTGAGTTCACGCCATTCATGCTTTAGCGGCAGGTGCGCACCATCCATGGAAGCATAAATATACCCGCAACGATCTTCCAAACTGCGCTCGCGAATCTGTAAATACTTTTCGTCCTGCGCCCGTTCAATCCATTCTTTTTCCGCTTGTGCTTGTGCGTTTCCATAGCCTTCGGTTTGTTTACGAACCGTATTGTCACTGACCCGAAACAGAAGAAAGCGCTCTGCTAATTGGCTGGCTTCTTCAATGCTTTGCGTGCACACCCCAAACTTGATACAGTCCCAACTTGCCACCCTCGCCGTCTGATAAAAACGACTCGACAACGCGGAACCCACAATTCTCCGCCAATTCTCCCAATTCTCTTTCACTGAATTGATGCACATATCTAAGTGCCTCCCCGCCGCGCCGCCAATCGAGCAGAAAGTCGCCCTCGTCCACGTCTGAGTTTGTGAGGCCGACTCGGCTCCACGGCTGGACTCGTCCGCGCAGTTTGGCGCTGTTTTGGAATTGCCAGTTGGAGAGGAACATGCGTCCGTTTTGTGCAAGCAGGGTGCGCACAGTTTGTAAAAATTGCAAACGCAAATCACGCGAGGGGATATGGTGCAAAGCCGCAAAGCAACTAACCACTGACCACTGATTACTGATCACTGATAACTGATCACTGATGACCGATAACTGCGTCAAATCTGCCTCGATGAAGCGCGCCGAGAATCCCTCGGGCTGGGAGGATGCGTCCGCAAGCAGAGGCCGGCTAAAGTCGAGGCCGAGATACGCGGCCTGGTGCTGGCGTTTGGCCAGGGCGCGGGCGAATCCGCCGTTGCCGCATCCCAAATCCAGAATCGATTCGTCGCCTTGTAAAGTTTCGAGCAGACGTGTAACGCCGGGTTGCAGTTTTTGGCGCGTGGCTGAAAAATCCGCGCCAAATTTTTGGTAGAAATCGCGGTTGAGCGCGATGAGTTTATGTGCGGTGCTTAAATTCATGCGCAAATTATACTGCCCGCCGCTCCAGCCACACCTGAAAGTGCGCACGTTGAAAATTAAGGATTGAGATTGAGGAATTTCGCAGTACTTCGTACCGGTTATAATTTTGGCATGACACGCAGAGATGACTGGCTGGCGGCCAACACCACCACCCCCGAAAAATTAATTCTGGCGCGCCGCGTGGTGGAAGCTGTGCAACGCGGCGCGAACCTGGAGACGAGTTTGCGCGTCCACTCGACGGATGCGGGCGTGCTGGGCAAGTCGTCGTTGGTGGCGGCGTATAACGCGATGGTGGCCGAGGGCACGCTGACCGCCGACGCGCGTTTGCAGGAATTGATTCGCATGAAGCCGATGCGCACGCTTTCGGGCGTGACAACGGTGACGGTGTTGACCAAGCCTTACCCATGCCCGGGCAAATGTATTTTTTGCCCGACGGATGTGCGTATGCCCAAAAGTTATCTGCCCGATGAACCCGGCGCGATGCGCGGACTCGAACATAATTTTGACCCGTTCGAGCAAGTGCGCTCGCGTTTGCAGGCGTTGAAAAATGTGGGCCACCCCACCGATAAAATTGAATTGCTGATTCTGGGCGGCACGTGGAGTTCTTATAAGCGCGATTATCAAGAATGGTTTGTGGCGCAATGTTTTGAGGCCCTGAATACTTTTAACCACGGAGCACACAAAGAGCACGGAGAAAATCAGAATAAAATCTCTGTGGACTCTGTGCTCTCAGTGGTAAATTTGCCTGAGATCCAATCCGTCAACGAAACCACAGCGCATCGCAATGTGGGCCTGGTCATCGAGACGCGGCCCGATGAAATCACTGTTGACGAG
>VFKQ01000095.1 GCA_009885445.1 Anaerolineaceae bacterium
GTTTCCTGCGCGGCATCTTCCGCCGCTTCGGCCTCGCCGAGCATGCGATAACACAGGTTGTAAACGGGTTTTTGATACGCCTCGACCAGCAGGGTAAAAGCCTCGCCGTCGCCGCGTTGCGCCTGGGCAACCCAGGCCTGTTCGTTTTCCACGCATTCTCCTTGTTTCTGTCTCATTATACGGAGGAAGACGGGGAAAGTTTCATGCTGTTTTTGATATGCTGGATAAAGCCCCGCCTCCGACTCCCCCGTAGCGGATTCTGTTTAATGGTGATGACTCTCGCCCGTGCCGCTCTCTGGTCCTAACAGCGCGCGCCACTCGCCGAAGCGATGGTTATACAATGCCAGCGCGGCGGCGATGGCCGTGGTGACGGGCACCGCCGCGATCAAACCCAGCGAGCCGACCAAAGTGCGCACCACTTCAGATGCCACGAATTCAAAATTGAGCAGGGTGGTGTAGTCCCCGTGGTTGAGCGAGAAAATTAACAGAGTCGGCAGAGATGCGCCCGCATAAGCCAGCACCAATGTGTTGACCGTGGCCGCCACGTGATCTTGACCGATGCGCATGGCGCGGCGCACGAGTTCGCGGTAGCCCAGTGACTCATCCGTGGCGTGCAATTCAAATACCACTGAAGATTGCGTGGTGACGAGGTCATCGAGCACACCCAGTGCGCCGATGATCATGCCGCCCAATAACAGGCCGCGCAGGTTAATCGTCACTGAAGACATTTGGATCAGGAACAACGCTTCTTCAGAAACTGTCCCGCTGAGCCGAGTCAGTTGGATGGCTAACCCGGCCAGAGCGGAGGTGAGCACGAGGACGACGATCATGCCCAGGATGGAGGCGTGCGTCTTCAGCGTCCAGCCGTAAGTCAGATAAAGAGTCACCGTCAAAAGAATCGCCGCGCCGATGACGCTGACGCGCACCGGGTCTTCGCCAGCGAGGATGTGCGGCAGGATGTAACTGATGATGATGAACAGGCTGAAGGCCAGGCTGAGCAAACTGCGCACGCCCTTCCAACGGCCCGTGACGATGATGGCCAGCGCGAAGGCGGCGGCCAGCCAGCCCAGCGCGTTGGTGCGCACGAAATCTGCGTAATAAGCATTGACGCGTCCATCGGGCGTGACGCTAATGTTTACCAGAATCACGTCGCCCACATTGAAGCGGATTCCTGCGGGGTGCAGTTGACGTTTGCCGTAATCCACTTGCATGGGGATGCCGGCGTATTCGCCCGCCAGAATTTGCACGCGCAGAAGCTGGTAAGTTTGCAGTGTGCCGCCGAGGTCAATGAGACCTTCATCGAGGATGCCGGTCACTTCGGCTTTGACGGTGCCCGTGCCAGCCGGTGAACCTGATGCGGCGGGCAGGGGCGTGTTGAAAAAATAGGGCACGCCCCAAATAAGAAATGCAATCAGGGCGGACAGGATGATGAGCAGGGGAATGATAAAAGTTTTTTTCATGGTGTTTGTACCGCGACACGCATAGCGTGTCGCGTTACTCTTTTGCCGGCACTTGAATGCGACTCAAAAAGAACATACTTGCAAACGTACACAGCGCGCCGAACATGAACAGCGCCGTGTATCCGTGCCACTTGCCCGGAGCGGCGGCGTTGAGCGCGTCAATGGCGGGACCTTCGAGCCGTGCCAGCGCGTTCGCACCCGCCGTGGCGAGATTTGCCAGCCCGAGAAATTTCGCCGCCTGGGCGGTGGGAGCCAGTGTGTTTGCCAGCGCCCAGTTGGAGGTGAGGAAGAGTCCCACGCCGGCGCCGAGGATAACCGCGAAGATAGTTAACGTCGGCATGTCGCGCGCAAAATACATTAATAGCAAACCAAGCGTCGTCAAACTGCTGGCCGCGTAGAGCACGCGTTTTGCGCCGAAGCGGTCCGTCAGCCAGCCGCCGATGGGCACCAGCAGAATCAGTCCGCCGACGATAGCGGCCAGCAGGTCACCTGTTTGGCGCGGCGGGTCTGGCACTTGCAAAACATCTTTCAAATAATATTGCGCAAATGCCTGCACGCCATACGCGCCGAGCAGGAACAGTCCGCGTTGGGCGATGAGGTATTTGTATGAGGTGTTGATTTCTCCCTCGCCCCTAACCCCTCTCCCGCTGGGAGAGGGGGACTCGCGAGTCCCAAAAACCGTCACCGCTGTTGCAACCAACATCACCACGATGATCACCGCCAAAATGCGCGAGGCGTCACCTGTCGCTGAATCCATCAAACGTCCGGCCAGAAGCGTGGCCAGCACGAGGGCCAGCATCTCGAACAGAGTCTGAATCGACGCGCTGGCGCCCATCTGTTCCTTCGGCACGCGGTCGGGCGTCAGTCCCTGCATGGGGGCTTGCGCAATGTTCGAGCTGATTTGCAAACCAAAGTAGCCAACGATGAGCCAGATGATTCCGCCGCTGTAAGCGAGCATGCTTAGAAAAATAATATTGACCAATGTGCCGACGACGACGAACGGACGCCGCCGCCCCCAGCGCGATGAAAACGAATCAGAGCGCGCGCCGACGAGGGGTTGCACGACCATGGCGAGCACGAGGCCCGCAAACGTGAGCAAACCCAGCACCGTGTTCTTGCGCTCGTCGGCCACATAGTTAAGCAGAATCGCCGGCAGGATGATGGGATGCAGACAGTTCCACAAAAAGGAATGACCGAGCCAATAGGTGTTGAGGGTGAGTAGTTGAGGGAGCGAAAGTTTTTTCATAATCAATTTTTAAACACAAAGTACACGAAGGTCACCAAGGGTTTCCTTTGTGTACTTTGCCCCACAGGGGGGCTTTGCTCTGTCCTTCGCGTTAAAGTTTTTATAGGCCTATCGTAAATTTTCCGTTGATGTACATCAGGCGCATGCAGTTTTTCCTATTCCTTCGGCGCTTGCGATTCTTCGATCAGGTTTTTCGGCGTGGCCGCACCGCAAGCGGGACAGGCATACTCCTGCTCAGAGGGCACATACGATCTGTTGCAAAATGGACAGTCAATCGAGCGCGGCGCAACGGGCACTTCGACGCGTTTCTCCACTTCGCGAGTTTCTACGCGGGTTGTGCCTCCGCCCACGAAGACGGGTCCGCCGCCGCCGAAGACATGTGTCACGCCGCCGCCGCTCGAGCGCACGGGACTGTTATTGCTCTTCGATGCGCCGCCTGATGAGGAACTTGAAAATGATTTACTTGAAGATTTGGAAGAAGATTTCGACGAAGACTTGGACGAGCCGCTTTTTCCACCACTTGCGTTGCTGAGCACAAAAAACAACACAGCCACGATGACCACCGAGGCGACGGTGAAGAAGACGATGATGGCCGTCAGCCGCAGGGCGCGCGGAATGTTGTACAGTTCGTATCCATAACTAAAAAGAAAAACCGCGCCGATGTAAAAAGGTGTGAGTAGGGCGATCAATGTGGTGCCTGTGGTTTGTTTCAGTGATTCGTCGAACCAGGTGAGGTAGGCCACAAAGACGATGACGGCCAACACAGCCAGCGCCAGCAGGCCGCCGGGAATCATGATGTAGAGCGGCTTGCCCGGGCGCGAGTCGTCGTTGTTGTAATCCACTACTTCGTGAGTCTTGGCGCCCACTTGTCGGGCGCGGTATTGTGATTCTGGCATGGGAGTCTCCTTGGTTGGGTAAATTTTACGCGGACTTCGCCCTCACCCTAAGGGGACAACTCCCTTCCCCCAGCGGGGGAAGGGCCGGGGATGAGGGCGAAATCTTATTTCGTCACATCAGCAAAAGCCGAATCCATCTCGGCCAACAGCAAAGGCATTTGGTCGCAGATGTTGGGCATGTTGCCGAGGAAGATGCAGGCAAAGCCGTCGCTGAGGATATTGCGCGCGAGACGCCAGTCGGCGTGTTGCGGCGTCATCTGTCCGAGTGGAATCAATTGCACAGCCTGCGTCCATTGCGGGTGTGACGCCGCGTAGGATGATAACAAATTCAGCGACGATGTGCGCAGTGGAAACAGTCCCGTCGTCTCGGCCCAGCGCGCTTGATTCTCAGTGGAAAGAATCCAGCGCACGAACAGCCACGCGGCCAGTTGCTCGCTATCCGCCGACGGCAGGATTATATATGAAGGACCGCTGACCACCAGCGCATCTTCGCCATTGCCGGGGAAGGGCAGAACCGTCCACTCGTCGGCGCTGGCGATTGTGTTGAATGCACTCGATTGCGCGGCCACATCTTCGAGCGTGCCGCTGATGAACAGCGCGTGGCGAGCGGCGAACTCGTCGCTGGGAATCGCCGTCGTCGAAACCCAACTGCATCCGTCTTTGTAAAGTGTTTGCACAAAATTAAATGCAGTCAAATTATTCGGCGTGCGGAAAATAAAATTTCCCTGCTCAAGCACGCCGCCGTCGAAGGCCAGCATCCACGAGAGCGGCGTGTAAGGGTCAGTATCCACCAGCCAGCCGCCGAGTCCATCGTCGGCGCTGGTGTCGTTGCTTAAAAAAGATTGATGCGCCGCGCAAGCCCGCTCGCGAAATTCGTCGGGCGTCGTCGGCGCAGAGTCGAATCCCAACACGCGCGCCCAACTCTGATTATAAAAAATAAAACGCGCCGTGCGTTGCGCGGGTATGCCGAATCGTTTTCCATTCAACACATCTTGATTCCAAAACACGGGCGCGAAGTCTTCGTCAGCGAGACCAAAGATCGGGTCCGCTGTATACCGCTCCAAGTCCAGCACGCCCGAGGCCGAGTGTGCGTCCCAATACAGCGCGTGCTCGGGCAGTCCGATCACAATGTCGGGGCGTGCCTCCGTCGGCAATGCGGCGGTCACTTGCGAAAATAATTCGGCGTAATTAAATTTGCTTTCGGTCAGCGCAATGATGCCCCACTCGTTCGACGAATTAAATTGCGCGACCAATGACTCGAGCAGTGCCGCGTCGGTGCCAAACCACGGATGCCACAACGTGACATTGACTCCATCAAGCGATTCGACTTCGACTCCCAACCCGCTGACAGGTTCCGCTGTCGACGTGGGCGTGGTCGCCACTTCGCTCGCCTCAGTCCGCGCTGTGGGCGGGCTTGCTGTTTCTGAGGCAGGTACGCAGGCGGAGAGGAGAAAGATGAAGGATGAAAGATGAAGGCTTGCCCTGAGCAGAGTCGAAGGGATGAAAAGCGGGCGCGAGAGAATATTTTTCCTATCCGCGTTCATCTGCGTAAATCCGCGTCCAAAATTTTTACTGGCCAAGAATCACCATCGGCACGGGCGAAAATGTCAGCACGAACAAGATCAGCGTCAGCGCGCCGACCCACTTGCGGCGCGAGTCGAGTTCGCTGATCTGGTCCAGCGGTTCGGCGTGTGAGCCGCCGAGGAAATACAACAACGCCGCCCACAGCCACCAGCCGTTCCAGAAAAATCCCAGCCCGATCAGCGCCACGAAGATGACGGGATAGGCCAGGCGCGTTTTTTCACCGAACATTGAATAACTGACATGTCCGCCGTCCAATGTGCCGACCGGAATCAGATTTAGCGCGGTGACGAGCAAGCCCGCCCAACCCGCGAACGCGACGGGGTGGATGAACACGTCCGTGCCGCCGATGGGGAGTGGGGTGCCGGTGAAAAAATATTGAAGCCAATACAAGGCGAGCGAAACACCATGTGTGTCTGCGGGCGCGGGGAGCAATTGATGGAAGACAACAAATTTCGAGAGCAGATATAAAATCGAATTTCCCTCCAGCGTGCTGGGCACATTTTCGACGATGCCCAACGTGGAGAGTCGCAGACCGAGAAGCAAAATCGGAATGGCGACAACGATTCCCGCCAACGGCCCGGCCACGCCAATGTCAAATAAGACGCGTTTGTTTTTGGGGATGGCCTGCAATTGAATAAATGCGCCGAGGGTTCCAAACGCGCTTCCTGGGAAGGGGATGA
>VFKQ01000173.1 GCA_009885445.1 Anaerolineaceae bacterium
CGTCCCAGCGTCGGGGGTTTCCAATCCGGCAATGATTCTTAGTAATGTAGATTTTCCACTGCCCGACGCGCCGAGCAGACAAACCGTCTCGCCCGCTTTGACGCGGAAAGAGATGTCGCTGAGCAGTGGCGCGTTGTTGTACGTTTTTGAAATGCGATTAAGTTCAAGCATGCTAAAAATCTTTCGAGCCAGGGAGACGCATTTTTTCGATGAGCAAAATTGCGAGCAGGGTGATCGTCATCAGAATTGTGGACATGGCCATGGCCTGCCCATAGTTGAGTCCGCCGGGCTGACTGAGGAAGCGCGCGATGGCGACGGGCAGGGTTGGAAAAGCGGGGCGCGAGAGGAGTGTGGCCGCGCCGAATTCGCCGAGCGAGATGGTGAAGGCGAACCCGGCCGAGGCGAGGACGGCGCGGGAGAGAATGGGCCAGTCGACGCTGCGCCAGACGCGGGAGGGCGAGGCGCCGAGGACTGTCGCCGCGTCACGCAGTCGAGTCGGAATGGAGGCCAGCGCGGGTTGCAGAATCCGAATCACGAAGGGCAGGGCGATAACGGTGTGGGCGAGAGGGATGATGAGCGGGGAAGTGAGCAGTGACCAGTTTTCAGTTTTCAGTAACCAGTGATCAGTAATCAGTGACCAGTTTTGAGTCAGTGGTTTGTTGAAAGTAATCAAGTAGCCGAGGCCGAGGGTGATGGCGGATGCGCCGAGGGGCAGGGTGATGAGCGGACTAAAAATTTTTGTTGCGCGAGACGAGCGCGAAAGTGCGCGCGCGGCAGGCAGACCGAGGCCGAGCGAAAGGAGGACGGTGGCGGCGGCGTAGGTCAGCGAGTTGCGCGCGGCTTCAAGTGGTGGGACGTAAAAGACTGAGCCGCGGCGGTTGATGAACAGTTCGCGATAATAATCTATCGTAAAACCGTAGGTCACTGCGCCGCGCTGGCCGCGGTCCGCTTCGAGGCGGGTGATGGAGCGCAGAGGGAGCGAGAGGAGAGGGAGAATGAAAAAAGATGAAAGAAGAAAGATGAAAGATGAAAGAAGAATCTTTTCACGGAGATTTTTTGCGCGACGCGGCGTGGCGGGCTGAGGCGTTGTGGGGAAAGTAGATTGTGCGGCCAGCCGATAATAGAGAATGGAGAATGAAAACGTGCATAGCAATTGAATGATGGAAAGCAATGCGGCCATGGGCAGGTTGAGCATTTGCAGGGCTTGCACATAAATTTCAGTTTCGAGCGTGGAGAATTGCGGGCCGCCGAGCAGGAGGATGACACCGAAGCTGGTGAAGTTGAACAGGAAGACAAGCAGGGCGGCGGAGAGAATGTGCGGGCGCAAGAGCGGCAAGGTGATTCGCATCCACGTATTAAATGGCGATGCGCCCAGCGTGCGTGCGGCTTGCTCAAGACGCGGGTCGAGATTCGTGAGCGCGTTGCCGAGGATGCGGATGACGATGGTGCTGTTATAGAAGACGTGCGCGACCACGATGGCAGTGAGGGTGCCGGTGAATTGAAAAGATGAAAGCGGAAAGATGAAAGATGAAAGACCGCGCGGACCGAGCAGGGCGTTGAAACCGGCGGCGACGACGACGGTGGGCAGTAAAAATGGGACGGCAGTTAACGCGCGCAGAATTGCTTTGCCGCGAAATTCGTAACGGGCGAAGAGCCAGGCGGCGGGCAGGCCGAGGGCGAAAGTGAAGAGAGTGGAGAGGCTGGCTTGATAAAGCGTGAAGTTAAGAGAGTGAACAGTAATCAGTGACCAGTTTTCAGGGAAGAGTCCCAGCGCGAGGATGCGCGTGAGGGGAATGAAGAAGAAGATGGCGAGGAAGAGGAGCGTGGGAACGAGAGGAAAGATTGAACCACGAAGAAAGGAAGAACGCGAAGAAATAATTGGAGAAGCGAAGCCATTCTTAATGACTTCCTTCCAAAGAATCTTCGCGCCCTTGGCCTCTTCGCGGTCAATCATTTTTTAGCGCAACACGGCCTGAGTCCACTCTTCGATCCAACGCTCGCGATTCGTTGAGATCAGCAATGGGTCCATCGTGGCGGGTTGTTCTGGTTGGACGATGAACTGGTGAAATGAATCAGGCAGAAAGGCCAGCGGGTCAATCGGGTAGACAAACATTTGCAGAGGCACGTCTTCTTGAAACGGCAGGCTGAGCATAAAGTCTATAAAGCGTTCAGCGGCGGCGCGCTTCTGCGTTCCGGCCAGGATGCCCACAAATTCGATTTGGGTGAAGCAGGTATCCGGCCCGAGAATGGATGCGGTCGGCGCTTCGGCGAGAACTGCGTCAGCGTAGACAACTTCTGCGGCGGGGCTGGTGCCATACGAGACGACCATCGGTTGCGGGCCGCGCCCGGAGGAGCCGCTGAAATTGGTATAGTAGGCCGTCTCCCAATCGTTGACCACCACGAGGCCGTTGGCGCGCAGTCCGCGCCAGTAATCGAGGTAGGCGCCCTCGCCGAAGTGCACGATGGTGGCCAGCAAAAATGCGAGACCAGTAGATGACGTGGCCGGGTTTTCCATGACCAACATGCCGTTGTATTGCGGCAGTGTCAATTCTTCGAGCGATTGCGGAACGGTCAATTCGTTTTTAGCGAAGAAGGCGCGATCATAGTTAACGCACACGTCGCCGAAATCAATCGGGGTGGCGCGATTGCTTGGGTCAAGATTGAACTCGCCGGGGATGTTGCCGCGCAACGGCGATTCGTACGGCTCAAAAATTCCGGCGTCGAGGGCGCGCGAAAGGAAGGTGTTGTCCACGCCGAAGAGCACGTCGGCCAGCGGCGCGTCTTTGGTGAGGATGGCCTGATTGAGCGTCGCGCCCGCGTCGCCGCCTGCCAGAAAATTAACTTTGATGTTGTTGGCCTGCTCAAACGCGGCCAGAATATTTTCGCTGACGGCGAAAGAGGCGTGCGTCATCACGGTTAATTGCACAGGCTCCGCCGAGTTAAGCGCGGGTTGCGTTTCGAGCGATTGCGTGGGCACGAATTGAATCTCCGCTGTGGGCGGGTTGCCCGTTTGCGCGGGCGTTTGCGATGCGCAGGCCAATGCGAGCAGGACGAGGATGGTGATGGATGAGAGGATGCGATTCATATAAACTCCAGTTTTGAAAAAAGGGAAAAGAGAGAAGAGAAAAGAGAAAAGAGAGAAGAGAAAAGAGATTAGAGATTAGAGACTGAGGACTTGGCGGCGGTGGATGATGAGCAGGAGGCCAGACTTGATTTCGATGTTGGCGATGTCTGCAGTCATTTCATTGCTGATGCCGCGCGGTTTGTGGGCATAAAGAATTTCATCAGACAGCGGCCATTTGAGTCCGCTGGCGCTGGTGATGTGGACGTCGCCGCCCCAGGGAATCAGCGAGACGATGTCCCCGCTTCGGCCCGCGACCTGTGAGCGGGTTCGCGCGAAGAAGGCTTGTTCGACCCCGTCGTCGAGTCGAAGGTCGAAAGTCGAAAGTCGTGCGTCGGTTAACAGAGCGATGTTGGCGATGGTTTGATCGAGTCGTCCGCCGAGCGCGGCGAGGATGATGATTTCTTTGTTGCCGATTTCAATGGCGCGTTCAATGGCGAGTTCGAGATCGGTTTCGTTTTTGTCGCGCGGGAAGATTTCGATGGGGACGTTGAGTTGCTCCAGTTTTTTCCAGTCGGCTTGGTTGAGCGAATCCATGTCGCCGAGGACGAGATTGGGCGCCCGACCCAGTTCGAGCGCGTGCCGCGTTCCGCCGTCTGCGGCGAGGATGAAGTCGTCGGGGCGAAGAAGTCTGCGGGCAGAGTCTATGTCGGGTAGAGTCCCGTTGGCGAAGATGATTGTGCGTGGCATATGTCCTCAGCCTGGTGCTCTCCTGTGGTCTCGATACGGCGGAAGAACGCCGCCTACTCGACCACCCACGGGAGAGTGAATAAATAAAAAACCATCCTCAGCGGAGGATGGTTGATGGTGAGTTAACGATCCCTCCGCTGGTATGAACCAGATCAGGTAATGCGGGTCGAGCGTTTACGCTCCTCTCAGCCTGTTCGCGCAGGCTCCCCGTTCAGTTGGCAAGCGGAGTATATGCGGGCGGCGGGCGCGCGTCAAGTAAAAAATGCATCTACGCTATGGCTTTTGCAAAGTCCAAAAATCTTCAACGCGAATTGCACGAATGGGCGAATAACACGAATAAACAAGGAAAAATTTACGGCAAAGAATTTTGAATTGCGTAAGTCCTATAAAATCATCTACGGCGCCGGGCGGACGTTTGTCTGCACTGCGCCTTGCGCCAGAGCGCTTGCCAGCCCCTCGAGCCTTGCGCGGACCGTGGGCGGGGCCAGCCTCTCGAGGGCGTGGTACGACCCCAAAGCGTATTGCCCCACAAATTCGCCGCCCGAAAATTTTCCCTGCGCGATCATTGCAAGCAATTCATGCACGGCCAAGCCGGCTTGCTTCTGCGCACTGTTTAGCGCGAAATCGTTTGCGACAATTTCATAATATTGATCCACATCCGCGCCAATCACCATCATCCCGCGCCCCGCTGCAGACTCGAGCACGCCGTCTGCTGTTGCGCCGCCAGCGGCGAAGATGATATCGACCCCGCCGATCTTCAAGCTGGGAATACGCTCCTCACCCCAAGCGCGGTCATTAAATAATTCAGATGGACTACCGTCAGCATGATAAATCACGCGCACATTCACCGTCGCAGACACTGAACGCGCGCCCGCGCGGAAGCCTTCGCAGGTGCGCCACATCTCGGGCAGTGACTCGGTTTCGCACAGCGCGGCAATTTTTCCGGTGCGAGTCGTCAGTGCGGCGAGGGCGCCAGCGAGGTAACCGCCCTGGTCTTCGGGGAAAGTGACGATAGCCAGATTCGGACGGGACTCTTCAACAGCCTGGTCCACGCCGATGAAGGTCAAGCCCGGCCACTCGTCGGCGGCGGCGAGGCGGGTTTCGTCGCCCAGCGCAAAACCGACAGTGACGATGATGTCGTAGCCCGCTTCGGCAAAGGTGCGAATATTTTTGGCATGGTCGCGCGCGTCCACCGTTTCAATAAACGCGGAATGATGCACCAGCCCCTCAGCCTGCGCCGCCTGCACCCCCGCCCACGCGGACTGGTTGAGGCCGTGGTCGTCCACGCCGCCAAAACCGGTGACGAGGCCGACGCATAAAACATCTGTCCGCGCGCAATCTTTTGAGGAAGGACTGCAGGCGGCTATGTTGAAAGTCAAAATAAATAGAGTGAGCAAATATCTAAACAGGCGCGCAACCATCATCCTTTATCTTTCATCTTTCATCCTTGAATGATTTGCGCTTCGCCGCGTTTGACGCCGAGCATGAGTAGCATGGCGACGAACATGAAGAAGGGCGCGATGAGCATGATGATGTTGTAATTGTCGCCGGAGAGTTTGATGGCCCAGCCGTTGACATTTGGCCCGACGATGGCGGCCAGCGTGGAGAAAAGATAGTAGAGGCCGGTGTATGTGCCTACACGCGCCGCGCCGGTTAAGTCTACGACCATGGGCAGGGAGTTGATGTTGACGAAGGCCCAGCCGATGCCGCCGAAGATGAGCAGGAGGCCCGCGATGGTCAACATAGGCGCGCCGCCCTCCACGAGCGGGATGCCGACGACTGGAAGAGCGCCCAAACCAGTCAACAAAACATCGGGCGGGAAAAGATAGAGGAAGAGCATGGCCAGCATCACCATCACCAGCCCCATGGTGATGGTGATGCGGCGGCCAATTTTTGCCGCGATCCAACCCGAGGGGATGGCGAACAAAACGAAGAAGACGATGAAGGTCGAAAGCAGGGTCGCGCCGTCGCCGGCATTGATGCCCAAGTAGTTCTGGGCATATAAGGTGAAGAAAGACTCCAACGCCGAATAGCCGATGAACCAAAATAGGATGGCCAGGAAAAGTCGCAGGGCGCTTTTATCTTCGGATTTTAATTCACTGCGCAGGCTGGCAAATACACTGGGTTGCTCCTCGCTGTGCTCATATTCTGTCGGTTCCTTGATGAAGAAAAACAGAATTAATGCCGAAAGCAAAACCAACACAGAGCCGAGCCAAAACGGAAAGCTCGGGTTGAGTTTGTATAGCATGCCGCCGATCACATAAGCGAGGATCGCTCCGATGCCGCCCATGAAGTTGATGATGCCATTGGCTTGTGAACGATACGCGGAGGGCGTGACGTCGGGCATGAGCGCCACGGCGGGCGTGCGCCAGAGGGCGGCGCTGAGCAACAATGTGCTCGTGCAGGCGACAAAGAGCGGCAAGACTGCGGCCAATGGAATAAACCCGAAAGCCAGCGCGGAAATTGGTGCGCCCACTAATATGAAGGGCAGACGGCGTCCAAGCGGCGTACGCAACCGGTCGGACCACGCGCCGACAGCGGGTTGGATGAAGAGCGCGGCGATATTATCCAGCGACATGAAGAAGCCGATCATGGCCGGAGCCAGCCCAAATTTCTGAAAGAGGAAGATGGGCACAAAGGCGTTGTACACGCCCCAGATTACACTTCCGCCAAGAAAGCCAAAACTGAGCAGGAAAATTTTTCCGTAGGTGAAGCGAGATTCCATGAGGGACTCCGGAGGGGAAAAGATGAAAGGTGAAGGATGAAGGATGAAAGGTGAATTGCGAGTTAGGAGTTGCGGGTTAGGGTTTCGATAAACTTGCGGTCTTTGTCGGAAAGTTCGGCTTTGTTTAGTAAGTCGGGGCGGCGTTGGAGGGTGCGCAATAACGATTGCTCGCGGCGCCATTGATTAATTTTGGCATGGTCGCCGGAGAGCAAAATTTCGGGCACGGACTGGCCGCGAAATTCGGGCGGACGGGTGTAGTGCGGATACTCGAGCAGGCCGCTGGCGTGCGAGTCATCTTCGGCGCCGGTGGGGTCGCCGAGAGCGCCCGGGAGCAGACGAGTGAGCGCGTCAATCAGAATCAGCGCGGGGAGTTCGCCGCCGGTGAGCACGTAGTCGCCGATGGAGATTTCGTCGGTGACGAGGTTCGTGCGGATACGTTCGTCGAAGCCTTCGTAGCGGCCACAGATTAACGCGATGTGTTCGTGCGCGGATAACTCGCGGGCCACGGTTTGCGTGAAGACTCGTCCCTGAGGGGTGAGCATAATTATGGGCAACCCGTCTCGGGCGGGGCCGAGAACGGATTCGACGGCGGCGAAGATCGGCTCGGGCTTCATCACCATGCCTCCCCCGCCACCGAAGGGTGTGTCGTCGGTGGTGTGATGTTTGTCGCTGGCCCAGTCGCGGATGTTGTGCAGGCGCACGTTGATTAGTCCGCTTTGGCGGGCGCGTTGCAGGATGCTACTTTCGAGATAGGCGGGGAAGACTTCGGGGAGCAGGGTGAAGACGTCGAATTGCATGAGAGGGATTTTAGCATAATAATTTTTTCACTACGAAGCGCGAGTTGTCTGTCCTTCGACTGCGCGCTGAGTACAGTCGCTCCGCTCACATTGTCCCGATACAATTACGGGAGGACGCTGGCAGTTTATTTTAGCTAGGTTATTTGAATCGAAAACGGCGAGGCGAGACCAAAGCCCGGGTGAAAGTAGACCTTGCTCGGGCGGACGTAGTATCCGCTGTCAGCGAGATCGCTCGGCGGGGCGTTGCGCACTTTTAGAAAAAGAGCCAGCACAGCGACGGTGCACAAACCGAAGATTGCAAGAATCGCGATGAGCCATTTTTTAGTTTTCATTGGTAAACGCCGCTTCACTCAACTGATGCCCGCAGTATCTCGCCCATAGAAGCATAGTCAATTCTCGCTGTTCCCAACGTATGGTTAATTGTTGAATATTTTCTAGAAATTCCCGGAACGTTATAACGCGGAATTTTGACTTCCCGTCTTTCAACATGCCTTGAAATTCTGTGGCTATATTCTGCGCATCATGATCATTTTGATCGCAGAACAAACCCGTAAACACAAAATCATATTCGTGATTTTGAACTAATGCTTCAGCTATCAGTTGATTTCGAAAGAGCTGGTTGAATTTTGACGCAATAAAATTTTCATACGGTGCTTTGAACGCTGTGCCCTTACCCTTATTATAGATTTGGAGATATTCATCCCTATCGTATTCCTTCGCAGAAAAAGTATCGGTGTATTTGCATTCGATACCCAATAATCCCTTCTTGTCTCCGGACATTACTTCAAAAGCCACATCAAAGGCAGAGTTGTCTTTTGTGTATCTATTTTCTGGGGCAAATTCGAATTTGACATCCAGTACTTTCGTAAACTCGGGGTAGAAACGCTTTAGAAATTCCAGGGCAAGCGCGAGATCTAGCTTAAGCTCGCCAAAAAAATTAAAACAAAGCGGCTGGCTGGATAACAAATTGTTGAACAACCGATTCTCTTCGAGGATGCCCGAACCAAGTGCTTTTCTTTCTTGGATTGTTTTATTAACAGCGGTAATTATATTTTTTGACAGGAAATTCTTAAGATTAATCCGTCCGTCTAGGATGGTATTCCCGATTTGCTCATTCGCCTTTACGGGATGGTTACCAGGGGTTTCTACCAGCACAAATGCTCGCCACCAGGCTTGATGGAAACGAATCCTTTTTTTAGACCCGCTTTCGGACGGCAAATCGCCAATGAATTTCTTTATTTCATATCTCATCGAATAAAGCCCTTCCGAATCCAAAGCATGTTAGTGTCGCTACGAGTGCGCGAGCTTGAATAATGCTATTTTATCAATCATCCCATGCAAGAAGGAGATTCCATCGGCCCTATTTCTTCAAAACCATTCCTTCAACTTCGTGCAAAATTTTTTCCAATGTTGGGACCGTGGAAGAGATCACCTCTCCCTTGAACTGAAAATACTGCTCAATCAATTTCCGCCTCGCCGAGGGACTGGTACTGCCCTTCAAGCAAACGCAAGGCGGCGAGTTCCATGCTCCAGTCTATGCTGTCCATCGTTTCAGGAATTTCATTCGCCTGCAATTTTTTCTCAAACTCCGCCGCCGACATGCCGCCGCGTTGCTCGAATTGTGCAATGCGCTCTTTTGTGCGCGCAATGCCATGTTCGAGGGCTTTCAATTGATTGCGCATTGCGAACTCAAGCAGAGGCTTAAGCGATTCGTCCGCCGTGGCTTTAATGACAACTTCCTGCAACATAATGATTTCCTTTCTTGGGTCTGACCTTTAACGCTCGACTTTCGACTTTTTGCCTCACAACAACCGCGCCTGTCCTTGCTCGCGATACTCAAAACCCAAATGCTCATACGCGGACTTGGTCGCGACGCGTCCCTGCGGGGTGCGATCTAAGAAGCCGAGTTGTAAAAGATACGGCTCGACCACGTCCATGATCGTGTCCTGCTCTTCGCTGATGGAGGCGGCGATGGTGTTCAGCCCCACAGGGCCGCCGTTATATTTTTCAATGATGGTACTCAGCACGCGGCGGTCCACGTCATCGAGGCCGAGCGGGTCCACTTGCAGGAGGTCTAATGCTTCTTTTGCAATCTTGGAATTAACTTTCCCGTCCGCTCTCACTTGGGCGAAGTCGCGCACGCGACGCAGAAGTCGCAACGCAACACGCGGAGTCCCTCGCGCACGCTGGGCGATCTCTTCGATGCCGCTTTCGTCAATCGGCACTTTCAACATGCCCGCGGCGCGCTTGACGATCGCCTGCATCGCGGCAATGTCATAATAGTCCAGCCGATAAACCGCGCCGAAGCGCGCCCTGAGCGGAGCCGTCACGAGGGCCAGCCTCGTCGTCGCACCGACCACGGTAAAGCGCGGAAGTTTGAGCCGTATCGAACGGGCGGACGGCCCTTTGCCGATGACGATGTCCAACGCGTAATCTTCCATCGCGGGGTAGAGCACTTCCTCCACGGCGCGGCCCAAACGGTGGACTTCATCAATGAAGAGCACGTCACCCGCTCGCAGGTTGGTGAGGATCGCGGCCAGATCTCCGGCGCGCTCGATGACGGGGCCAGCAGTGATTTTGATATTCACGCCCATCTCGTTGGCGACCACGTGCGCGAGAGTGGTCTTGCCCAACCCGGGCGGACCGTAAAATAAAACATGGTCAAGCGCCTCGCCGCGTTTCTTCGCCGCCGAAAGCAAAATGGACAGGTTTTCTTTCACCTGCTCCTGCCCGATTAAATCGGACAGCATCTGCGGGCGCAAGGCGTTGTCTACGCGGTCATCTGGTTTGGCTTCAGGGTCGAGGGGACGCGGTTTGGAGGGCATGAGCGGGATTATAACTGGTCGGACTGCCAGTCAGACTTACGAAAACTTCCCACACAATTGTGTGGGAAGTTACTTCATCACAGAACAACCGCCGCCTTTCGACTGCGCTCGTCCGTGTTTACGTGTCTACTTGTCTACCTGTTTCCATGCCTACTGCACCGGCTCAAACGTCACTTCAATCGTCATGCCCCACAGCGCGCGCGGATCAATCTCGTCGACTTTTATTTTCACGCGATACAACACATCGCCGCCTTGCAACACAAAGGCCTGACCAATCGATTCGACCACGCCGGTCATATTTGAATCTGGCAATGCGTCTGGCACGAGCGAAACAATTTGGCCGAGCGCAATCTTAACTACTTCGAGTTCAGTTAAGTCAGTCGTCTCCACATACCACGCGCTCGTGTCCGCGATTTTCACGACCCACGTTTCGGGGCCAACTTGATCGCCCAGCGAAATATTTACATCCATCACTGTGCCATCAAATGGCGCGACAATTGCAAACGCAGACGCATTCGCTTTCGCCGCAGTCAGGCGCGCATCCACCAGCGCAAGTTTTTCGCGGTCGGGGCCGTTCAATGAATTTTCATAAACACGTTTCGCTTCGGCTTCTGCCGTCAGCGCGGCGTCCAACGCGACGCGCACCGAATCGCGTTCGCGCGTAATCGAGTCCACTTTGCGCAAGGCTTCGTTGTAATCTTCCTGCGCGGTTTCCAAATTGCTCTCCGCATTCTGGCGGCGCGAATCGGCTTCGGGCAAATCTTTATATTCGTCAAACTTCGCCTGCGCCTCGGTCAGGTCATCGAGACGATTCTGCACTTCATCTTCGGCGCTGGCAATCCGCGTTTCAATGTTATCCAGACTCAACCCCTCCCAGCGACGTTCCGCCGCCGCGCGCTGACTCTGCGCGGTCATGTACGCCTGCCAGGCCTGCGCGGAATATGACGGCGCATTACGCACGAAATCATCATAAGATTGTTGAGCGCTGACCAGTTCCAACTGCGCCGCCGCAAACGCCGCATCCGACTCGCCCCCGAGGCGGGCGAGCACATCCCCGGCCTTAACCACGTCCCCAATTTTTACGCTCACATCGACGACCGTCCCGCGCGCCTGAAACGCCAGCGTCGCCTCCTGCGCCGGGACGAGGCGTCCCTCCGCAATGACCGCGCTCGGAGACGCGACAGCATTCTCGGCGACAGGCGTCACCGTCGCGGAGGGTGCGCACGCGGCGAGGGTCAATGTCAAAACAAAAAACAAAACGGTAATTTTTTTCATGGTTGATTCCTTTTTGGTTATCGTAGGGGCACGGCGGCGCCGTGCCCCTACAGATGATTTGCTCAGGGTGCTGAATTACTATTTACCACTTACTTTTCACTACTCATTGTTCTCTATTCTCTATTCTCTATTCCCGGCTCTCTTATTCATACGCAAGAACCTCACGGATGGTGAGCCGCGCCGCGTTGCGCGCGGGCAAAATCGAAGCCACCGTGGAAAGCACCAGCAGAAGCGCCAGCCAGATGAGATAGCCCTGCCAGGTGAAGTGTGTGGCAAGCGGCGATTCAAACACAGCCACGCTGATGATCCACGAAAGCAGATAAGTGATCGGCACCGAAATCACAATTGCCAGCGCAAACGAAATCATGCCAATCACCAGCCCCTCGGCAATGACGGTGCGCATCACCGCGCGGTCATCTGCGCCGATGGCGCGCGTGATGCCGATCTCGCGCGTGCGCTCGAGCACGTTCATGCCCATCGTGCCAGCCAGGCCCATCGAGCCGACGACCGCAGTCAGAATCGCCATGATCAGCAAAAACGTCACCAGCGTGTCGAGACTCTCGGCGGCTGAGTCGAGCGAAGCCAAACCCGATTGCGACGAGCGCACTTTGAAACCTGCGTCGCGAAAATAGCGGTCCAGTTTTTCGGCCATCAAATCTTGCGTGGCGCGGTCATGTGGATTGGTGACGATGCGAAACGAAAACGAGCGATTGATCATGTTTGAAATCTGCGCGGAATAATCCAGCGGCATGTAGGCCAGAATGCCATCGCGCCCAACAAACTTGAAGAGGCCCACCACTTCCCAATGCTCCACGCGCCCATTGATATTCATCGGCAAAAGGTCGCCGGGTTGAATGTTTGGATAATAATTCAGAATCGCTTCACTAATTGCCAGTTTGCGTTCATCCCCCAATTTGATGAAACGACCCGCGCTAATAATCGGTTTGATCAACTCACTATCGGCAGGCGGCGCCAGAATATTTAAATTATCTATCACCGCGCCCTGCTCGTCCAAAAGCTCGGCGCCCGCAAACTGCCAGCCTTCCACGGTGCTCACGCCCGGCACTTGCAATGCAAATTGTTTCACCTCATCAATGTAATACGGCTGGTCAAAATCGAGAGTCACATCCGCGCGGAAATATTGTCCGATAGAGTCGATGTAATCGTCCAGGGTGACGCGCACATTGAACACGCCGATGAAAATCGCGCCGCCCATCGTCAGCGTGAAGAGAGTCAGCGCGAGGCGGCCTCGGCGGCGAAAAGTATTGCGCAGAGAAATGACAAAGGGACGCGGGATGTGGATTCCGCGACGGGCGAGGAAAATGACCGCTTGAGTCTGAACCCGCTCCCAGCGCGTCATCGAAGCGGGATCGCCCGTTGAGCGGGTGTCCCCCTCCCGCGCCGAGTCGCCGCTGAGGGCGGTCAACACCGTCACGCGCGATCCGCCAATGACGGGAATTAATCCGGCCAGCAATGGAACGAGGATGCCGACCAGAAATTGAATCAACAATGCCGATGGCACGATGCGATAACCGAGCAGACCAAAGCCAAGTTTGCCCGCCAGGAAAGTGGCCAGACCATACGCGCCGCCGCCGCCGAGTGGAACAGCAACCGCGAGGGCCAGCACACTGAAAGCGAGAATCAAAACCAAATACATCGCCAGCACTTGACGGTTGTCGCCGCCGACAAGTTTGATCACGCCGATGTGACGCATGTGTTGATTGAGCAAGGCGTTGAGCGTGTTGGCAATTAACGAACTCGAAAGAAAAACAATGAGGATGCCCAGCGCCATCAAAATGCCGAGCACCGCGTTGACGGTGTCGGCCAGCGGATGTTTATGCGTTTCAGAAAATCGCGTGCGGAAAACCGGAAAGCCATTTTTCTCGAGCTTGGATTTTAAGTCTGCGCCGACGATGCGAATGTGTTCGAGATCATCCTGCCCCTCGCTGACGAGCACAAGCGCACGATTGTAAAGTTGCGGCTGGCGCAAGGTGGGCATGCTAGACATGTGAATGTAAGCCGTTGACGGCGCAAGGAAATCTCCGGCGCCAGTGCTGGCGTCTTGCACAATGCCGACGATTAACAAAGTTTTTACTGTGCCGTCAGCCAGTTCAATCGAAAGGGGGTCGCCGACCTGCGCTTTGATATTTTCCAATACATCTTTTTCGAGCAGAATCTGATTCTTGTCCGCGATGGAAGCGCCCTCTACTGGCGCGAGCAAGTTGACTCGGTTCTGCGCAAAGTCATCCAGCGCGACAATATCCAGCGTGACCCACTTATCGTTGGCGGCAGTGCGCACGCGAAAGTTGACCACACGCCGCCCCTCGGCATCTGCAATGCCCGCCGAGTTGCGAATTGATGCCAACGTGTCGGCGTTGAAGTCGGCCAGGCGCAATTCAATATTGCCCGGATGGTTGGCCGCGTAGCTGACGCTCATATCGCTTTGGATAATCTTATACGCGCCCGAGATGACTCCAATGGAAAACACGCCGACTGCAATAGAAAATACCACCAGCAGGGTGCGGGCTTTGTTATCAAAAAGGTCGTGGAATACTTTGCGCCAACGGGGTCGGATCATGGTTGAGGGAGAGAATAGGGAATAGGGAGTTAGGGCCTGGAGACTATCTTACGGGTTTTGACTTTTCACTTTTCACTCTTCACTCTTCGACGCCGCAGGCTTGTGGTTCTTCATCTTCTCGGCCACAGCTTTGTCGAGCGCTACTTTGGTGATGGGTGACTCGGACAGGATGCGCAGGAAATCTGCTTTAGGCAGGGCCAGCGCTTCGACGGATTCTTTTTCGGAGGCGCGCACGGCGGCAATCGACTTTCCGCCGCGCAGAATTTCAATGTCGCCGAAGAAATCGTCGGGGCCGAGCTGGGTCAGCGGCTTGGATGCGCCGCGCGATTTTTTGAGCACGTCCACGTTGCCGCGCACGATGACATATAAATTTTCCACTGGCTGATTGAAATCCAAAATTGTCTCGCCTTTTTTAAAGGTCACAGGTTTGGCGAGCTTGGTCGCTTCGAGCATGTGACGATGGCGCAACTGCGGCATGGAGCGCGAGACCGCTTCGTGAATCAATTCGCCGTCTGAAATGATAATATTGCGATGCGTGCGCGAAGTCAGCGACGGGTCGTGCGTGACCATCACAATCGTCTTGCCCTGCGCCACGAGTTTCTCAAATACCTGAATGATCGCATCAGCAGATTTTGAATCTAAATTTCCAGTCGGTTCATCGGCCACCAACAGCGGCGGGTCACAGGCCAATGCGCGCGCGATGGCGGCGGCTTGTTGTTGTCCGGTCGAAACAGCCGCCGGTAATTTGCTGGCTTCTTTTTCCAGCCCCACCAGCACGAGCAATTCTTTTGCGCGCGCTGGCCGTGATTCAAATTCATACATGTCGGCATAGTCCATCGGCAACATCACGTTTTCTAAAAGAGTCAACATCGGCAGTAATTGAAAAAATTGAAAAACGATTCCCAAATTTCGTCCACGCCATTTCGAGCGCGCGCTTTCGCTCAGGTTGTCGTAAATATCCGCGCCGCCCACGATCATTTGCCCAGACGTGGGATGGTCAATGCCGGTGATCATATTAAGCAAAGTAGATTTGCCACTGCCCGACTTGCCCACAATCGAAACAAATTCGCCGCGCTCAATCGTCAAGTCCACGCCCTTCAAAACAGTGAACGCGCCCGCCGCATTGGTAAAAATTTTTACGATGCCGCGCGTTTCGATCATCGGTCCCTCTCTCTCAGCGGGAATAATATTTTTTTCGCCGCGAAGAGGCGAAGTCCGCGAAGATTCTTTTTGCGCAGTCGAAGATTTTTTTGCGACTACTCGCGGCGCACTCTTCTTTGAGACTCTCACCTCGGTGACTCTGGCTACGCGCTGACTCATTTCGCGCCTCGCTTCGTCCCGCGCTTCGGGCGGGCCGGCTTCGTCGCAACTTTTTTCTGCGCCGAAGCGACTCGGCGCAATCCCCCGCTGTGAGCGTTTTCTGAATCTGAAACAAGCTCGCCATCTGCAAGTGTGAGCGAACGAGAGAAACGCGGAGCGAGCGAGCTATCGTGTGTGACCATCACGATCGTCTTGCTTTGATCGCTGACCAGATGCTCGAACAATTCGAAGATGGTATCAGCGGTGACAGAGTCCAGGCTTCCAGTGGGTTCGTCCGCGACGAGGATGGGCGGGTCGTTGGCCAGCGCACGCGCGATGGCGGCGCGCTGTTGCTGTCCGCCGGAGATTTGGGAGGGAAGTTTTTGTGCCTGATCTTCTAATTCAACGAGACGCAAGAGTTCAATGGCGCGTTCGCGGCTGGTGCGCGCATCGTAGAGTCCGCACAAGTCCATGGGCAGGACGATGTTTTCGACGAGGGTCAACATGGGCAACAGTTGAAACGACTGGTAGACCACGCCCATCGTGCGTCCGCGCCAAAGGGAGAGTTGACTCTCCTCGAATTGCCCGACCCGCTCCTCGGTCGCGGCATTGAGGCGGACGAGAATCTCGCCTGAGGTGGCGCGGTCGACTCCGTTAATCATGTTCAATAAAGTAGATTTGCCCGCGCCAGATTTTCCAATGATGCCCAAAAGCTCGCCTTTGTACACGCGCAAGTTAATACCGCGCAGGGCGGCAAAGTCGCCTGCGGGGGTGCTGTAAGTTTTGACGATGTTTTGCAGTTCGATGATTGGTTGCATGGTGAGGCAAAAAAAAACGGCGGAGGCCGCCGTGGTAGACGTGCTAAGTAATGTCATTCTACCGCGTTTGCTTGATTGTGGCAAATTGCGCAATCGCCAGAGATAGTCGTGAAGGTTTTGGGAGAAAATCTTTAAACACGAAGTACACACATCGTGTTTAGTGGTTTTTTAAATAGCTGATGCCCAGTCCATCGCGCGCATGAAAGCGGCTATAATTTCGCATCATCGTTCACGGAGAAAAAAATGTCCAACGTACATGCTTCGTCTCACCCACTGGTGGCCCACAAACTTTCGCGCCTGCGCGACAAAAATACCGACCCGAAAAAATTCCGCGAACTCGTCCGCGAGGTCTCTGCTCTGCTGGCGTACGAAGCCACCGCAGATCTGGCGACGATGCCGCGCGAACTGGAAACTCCGCTCGAAAAAATGAGCGGCGCGGAACTGAAAGAAAAAATTGGCCTCGTGCCGATTCTGCGCGCGGGTCTGGGCATGGTGGACGGTCTGTGGGATTTGATGCCGAGCGCGGAAGTCTGGCACATCGGTTTGTATCGCGACGAACACACCTTGCGTCCCGTTGAATACTACAACAAACTTCCGCTCGAACCAACTGTTTCAGTATGTCTCATACTCGATCCGATGCTGGCCACGGGCGGGTCTGCAATTGCAACGACGGATGTGCTCAAACGCTGGGGCGTGAAGAAAATAAAATTCGTCGGGTTGATCGGCGCGCCTGAGGGAATCAAGAAGATGCAGGAAATGCACCCGGATGTGGATATTTATCTAGGCGAAATTGACCGCGGCTTGAACGAACACGCCTACATCGTGCCGGGTTTGGGCGACGCGGGCGATCGGCAGTTTGGCACGGGGTAGGTCGAGAGAATTAGAGAATTGGAGAATTAGAGAATTAGAGACTGGCGACTTGGTGGTCGAGTAGGCGTACTCGCCGTATCGAGACTATGACTGATCACTGATTACAGGAGACTGAAATGGCTGAACTAAAAACAAAACTCAACGACGCCAGTGTAGAAGATTTCCTCAACACCTTCCCCGAAGAGACGCGCAAGGATTGTCTTGAAATTCTCAAGATGATGAAGCAGGCCACAAAAGCGGAGCCGAAGATGTGGGGCGCGAGCATCATCGGCTTCGGAACGTACCGCTACAAATACGCCAGCGGCCGCGAAGGTGACTGGATGCAGGTCGGCTTCTCGCCGCGCAAACAAAACCTGACGCTTTATCTGATGTCCGGCATCGAGCGGCACGCGGCATTGTTAAAAAAACTGGGCAAACATTCCATCGGCAAAGGCTGCTTGTACATCAAGCGCCTGGAAGATGTGGACAAGAAAATACTCAAGGAGTTAGTGTCCGAATCTGTGAAGATCACCAAGGCGGCTAGCAAGTAGCTGTGTGAATTGGATGAATAAATTTTCGTCATCTCAAAAAATTGGTGTGGCTTTAATCGTGGCCGGCCTCATGTTGGCCACCTTCTTCGCTTTCGCGGACCGCTTCGGACTCGGCAAAAGCGGCTCCATTGGCGCGGCGCAAATATTGGGAATCGAAATTGGAATCGTGCTTTCGCTGGTCGGCGTTGGACTGGTCATAACTGATTGGAGCGAAGCCAGTGGGCCACGCGTCGACTGGCGCGTCTGGCTGACGAAGATTCTTGACCTGCCCCCCACTTTCTGGGTCGTCGCCACCTTCCTCGTCTTGTACGCGGCTTTCTTCATCCCCGCGCTGTTCTTCTCGAAACTCTCGATTCAATATTTCGTCAAATACATCCCCGACGCATACATCACCCACATCGGCTTCGACATCGAGCAGACGGTCAGCCACATCGGCGCGTGGCTCACGGACGGAGTCTCGCCCTACGCAGACCGCATCGTACCGTATTCGCCGTTCACGCTGGCAGTCTTCGCGCCGTTTCTGGTTATCGGGTATCCAGCTTATTTCAAACTGCTGGTCGTGATTACACTCGCGGCGTTTTTTGTCGGCGCGCTTTTTATTCCACTGCGGCTCGCGCCCAAAAATAATCGCACCATCCTGTTATTGATTTTTATCGTCACGCTATTTTCGTATGGCCTGCAATTCGAACTCGAGCGCGGACAGTTCAACGTGCTTGCTTTCGCCTCCGTGCTAACAGCCCTCTACATTTTTCACTACCAACCCAAACTGCGTTACTTCGCTTATCTGCTTTTCTCGTTTGGCGCGCAATTAAAAATTTACCCGCTCATTTTTATTTTCATGCTCACCGAAGACTGGCACGACTGGCGCATAAATCTCAAACGCTTCGCCGCGCTTGGCTTATTTAACTTCGCATTACTTTTCGTTTTGGGCATTCCACTGGGGCGCGAATTCATCGGTCACATTCTTTCGCGGCAGGCAGGCCTGCAGAGTTCGCGCATCGAAGACCTGTCCATTTCGGGGTATGCCTACAGTCTCACCACTGAAGTATTCCCGCGTCTCGCGTCGTATAACAATTTGATTCAAAATTTTTCCATGTTGGTTTTTGCCGCGTGCCTGATCTATATAATAGTTTCTGCATATCGCAAAAAACAAAATGGCTTCAACATTTATCTTTTCGCGGTCTGCACCATCGGCGCATTAATCATCCCTGCCGCGAGTTTCGATTACAAACTGCCTATTCTCGCGGCGCCCGTCGCGCTCATCTTATGCACACTGCCCGCGTTCGAAACCGTGCGCCAAAAAATCGGCTCAATCGCGTGCGTCATTTTTCTTTCTGCGGCCTATTGGTCAACGCTATATCCCTATCAAGTGAAACCAGATTTCATGGCGCACAACTTTCCAGCGCTCATGCTCATCCTGTTTTCAATTATTGGATTACATATTCTCACCAGCGGCAAGGCTGAAGTGCAAACATGACACTGCAAAAAGACCCCGAAAATTCCGAGCAAAAAAGATTGCTGGATTTTGCCGACCTGACGGACGCCCTGGTTTTGGAAATTGGTTCTGGCGAGGGACGTTTAACTCACAAATATGCCGGCGCCTCAAAGCGGACCGTTGGGCTGGATCCTGACCGAGATGCCTTGCGCGTCGCCCAAGCAGACTGCCCCGCCGACATGCGCAGTCGCGTCGCGTGGGTTTGCGCCAGCGCCACAAACATTCCCTTCACCAAAGAGACCTTTGACCGCGCCGTGCTGGCCTGGTCACTTTGATGTATGCCGCATGAGGGCATGGTGCATGCCCTGCAAGAAATTCACAGAACGCTCAGGCCGAGCGGAATCTTAATTGACCTGCGCCCCGTCGAACAAAACTGGGCTGTCGAAATTGTCACTGCGGCGGAGCAGAAAACCGCCGGCTGGCTGACGGATATGCCGCTCGGCATCGCCGACGACGAGGCCGCGTTCCGCTCAATTGCCGAGGCCGAGTCACGTGGCTGGTTCGTCAAAGAGCGCGAAGAAGAATTCTCCTTCTTCTATTATTTCGACACGCCCTCCGAAATGAAGGAGTTCATGGACGAAGAATGGGAAGACTTTGAAAAAATTGACGACGCTACCTATTTGAAAACGCGCAGTCTGTGGGCCTCGGCCAATGCAGATGCGCGCGTGCGGGTGAGAGTGAAGATGTTGATTACGAAGTGGAAGAAGATCGAAATGCGCCAACCCTAAATCTTTCATCAAGGAGATTTGAAATGGATAATTATTTGTTGCCCTTCAACTTTCGTGACGCTGTATTGATTCTTGTTTTTCTAACCGGCATTGTTGGGGGCATAATGTTAACCCAGCGCGGCCAATCGAAAATTGGAATGTATGTTTTGGCCGGCTGCATTTTACTGGCTCTGGATCCGCTAACTGAATTTGTTATTTTTAATTTCCTTTCCCCCAATTTCGGCACGGACTCAACTTATCAATTTTTTAACTGGGCCTACGCATGTATTAGCGCTCCAGCGACAGGCCTGGGGACTCTATCCTTGTTGGCTGGCATCTACTACGCAGTCCAGGATTCTCAGATAGGAAATGCAGGCAAGCCCTCTGGAAATAATCAGCCCGTCTACATGGAAAATGAAAAGTAGAATCGCTCTACCCGCCCAACACTGGTTTAAATAGCCGCATTCGGCCTGCGCTGACGACGCCGCAGACATCATAAAAACAAACTCGGGTTCTCGCTTTGTGCGGAAACCCGATTTTATTTTGTGTCATCCCAAACTCTTTTTCATCGAAAACTTCAGTGCGGACTTGTAGATTCTTTGCAACTGTTCGAGTCCCATCTGCTCTTCGGGCGAGCCCTGGCCCTGCGCTTCGCTTTGCGCAATAATGCCGCCGAGCAGTTCGATGAACTGCTGATTAACCTGCGACTCGTTTTCTTTGAGCAAACTCTCCACGCCAGCATCGTCCGGCGCTTCTAAAAGTTTTTCAATCAGCGCATACTCGGGCGGCGGCGCGCTGGCGGCTTGCAAAACTTCGGCCACTTTTTGCAACTTGCCCATCATGGTGTAGTCATTCTTTTCAGACGCCTGGCGCAACATGGTCTGCACAATCTCCACCACGTCCTGCGTGAAATTTTGTAGATTCGCCTGCGTGGCTTTGGCAATATCTTCCTGCATCAAAAGTTGGTCGACGAATTTTTGCGCCTGTTTGTAACGCGCCTCCATCTGACGGTCTACTTCGTTGGTGAAATCGAGCAGGCGCTCGCGGATGTTTTCGAGCTTCGTCTTTTCGTCGCCCGTGGCTTTTTCGATTTTATCGGTCAGCATCTGGAAGAACGAATAGTCCATGCCACCCCGCGCGAGACTGACATATGCGCGGATACGTCCGTCGTTCGGCGACTCGATGACCAGCTCGAGCAGTTTCTCGCGGGTTAACCCCTGCCCCGCCTCTTGCAGTGACTTTGTAGCGGATTCCAATTCCTGGACAGATTCTGCCAGCCCGCGGCCAAACTCGGTCTGCTTAAGTAGTTGGTCCTGCAACGAGGCGAGCGCCTCTGCTAGTTTGGCTTGCCCGCTCCCAGCGGCGGACTGACCGAGGCGGCTAAACAGCGCGAAAAATTGTTCGTCGAAGAGTCGCTCATTTTGTAGAATCATCTCCGAGCGCACGTCCGCGCTGGTGGCTTGAAGCAAACGGTCAATCAAACCCACACGCTCCTGTTGAGTCTTGAGCATCTCGGGCGTGATGCCGTCTTTGCCGAGGATGGTTTCGATCATCGACTCGTAAGTGAGATTGGGCATCGGCTTGAATAAATAAGCCTTGCGCTTTTCGGGCGGCAGTTTCTCGGTAACCTGCTTGATATGCGGGCCGAGGATTTTTTCCTGCTCGTTGAGCGGCATTCCAAACTCGGGCGGGAAGAATGTGAGCAGGAGTTCTTTTTCGTTGTCGTGATAAACAATCGGCGTGGCCAGGCGGGATTCATTTCCGCAATGCGGACAGCGCACGGTGTTCGACGCGCCGCTGAGCAGACGTTGTTTCGCGCCCGGGTCGGCGGTGATATCGAAGAGTTGTTCCACGTTGACGGCGACGGGCTGACGGCAACGCGGGCAGGAGACTTGAGTTTGAGGCATTTTGATTTCCGATTTTTAATTTACGATTTTGGATTTTTTGTTCGCGCGCTATTGTACCATTTGCAATTGTAGGGGCGACCCGCCAGGGCGAGACATTTCCATATCGAAAAATGAAACTTTGTCTGGCAGGGTATTGATGCAAGCCTGAAGGGTCGCCCTTACTTTGGGAGCGCAACCCGCTACCAGCGCGGAGGAGAGGCGAGATTAGGCGAGGAGTTTTTCCAGTCGCTCCACATAATCCGCCATGGTGGCGAAGGCGGCGTCGACGGGTTCCGAGCTGGTCAAGTCTACGCCCGCGCGTTTGAGCGCATCCAGCGGATAATCTGATGCGCCCGCTTTGAGGAAGCCGAGATAATTTTCGACGGCATTTGGTTCATTATTCAAAACGCGTTTGGCAATGGCGTGCGCGCCCGCGATGCCGGTGGCATAAGCGTAGACGTAGTAATCGCTGAAGAGATGACCGAAGCGCGCCCAGGTCATGCCGACATGTTCGCGGCGCACATTGACCTTGCCGCCGAAGCCCTCAGTGAAGAGGTCAGCCATCAACTCCATCATTGAGTCCGCGGTGAGAGGTTGACCATTTTCAACGCGCGTGTGCGTTTCGAGTTCAAAGCGCGCGAGAGTGGGCATGATGAAGAAGTAACGATAAAAATTTGACATGGCTTCTTCGATAACCGAGATTTGAAAATCGCGTTCGGTTTTTGTTTTGAGCAAATGGTCACGCACGAGGGCCTGATGAAAATTCGATGCGACCTCGGCGGCGAAGAGCGAATAATCGGCATAAACGAAAGGCTGATTCTGCCAGGTGAGATAGGAATGCATCGAGTGACCGAGTTCATGCGCGAGTGTGGACAGGCTAAAGATTTCGTCGGTGTACGACATCATAATGAAGGGATGCGTGCCCGGAGCGCCCCACGAAAACGCGCCCGAGCGTTTGCCTTTGTTTGGATAAATATCCACCCAGCGTTCTTCGAGCGCGCCGTTGCGCATCACGCCGACATAGTCCTTGCCCATCGGGAGCAGGCCTTCGGCGATCCATTCGATGGCCTGCGCGTACGGCACTTTGGGATGATTCGGAATCAGCGGCGCCCACATGTCGTAGGGTTCGAGAGTCTCAAGTTTCAACGCCTTGCGACGAATTTCAAAATAGCGATGCCACGTCGGCAAATTCTTGCGGAAGGTGGCCACTAAATTATGGAACACATCCACGGGGATATTATTTTCTGAGAGCATCATCTCGAGCGCATTCGTGTGTTTGCGCACGCGGCTGAGAAAAACATTTTGCTTAATCGAAGTGGAGAGAGTCGCGGCGAGGGTGTTCTTGTAATTGAGCAGTGCCCCATGATAATTTTCCCAGGATGCGGCGCGTGCGGCGCGGTCATCTTTGGCCATCAGGTTGAAGATGACCGACTCGGAGAGTTCAATCTCGTTGCCATCCTTATCTTTGATGGACGGAATCTTCATGTCCGCGTTTCTCAGCAGGGACGAGGCTTCACTCGCCCCGCCAAACGGGTCGCTCAACATGCCGAGAATTTCTTCCACTTCGCCCGAACGGACATGCTCGTGTTTGCGGAACAGGTTGTTAAAGAATTGTTCGTAGCGCGCTAATTTCGGTTCTTCCTTCATCCACTTCTTGAGTTTCTTCTGTCCGATGACAAGCACTTCAGGATTTAGGAAGGATGCAGTCGCCACGACCTGACTGTACAGTCCCTGCGCCTTGCCGCTCATCGCCGCGGCGTTTTGGTCGGTCGTGTCCACGGAGTAGGAGAAGCCCGCGTAAACATAGACGCGGTTCATGCGCGCCATGAGTCCCTCGATGGTCTCAAAGGCTTGCAGGAGAGTCGCCGCGTCTTTCAGCGCGCCTTCAAATTTTTTGATCTCGGGCAATGCCGCGAGAATCGCGTCCACTTCGGCGGCCCAGGCTTCGGGCGTGGCGAAAACGGACTCGGCATTCCAGGTGTGGTTCTTGTCAATTTCAGTGCGGGGAGGGATGGAGGTCATGTTGGTTTCCTTTAAAATATTTTTTAACACGAAGGGCACGAAGTACACAAAGGGAGAACAAGGCGCTCGCTTGCGATATTTTCCTTCGTGTCCGTTGTGTCCTTTGTGTTTAGGCTTTTATCGCGGCAACGAAAAACAAATCTGTGCGCCCGCGCCCGTGGATGTGTCCACCCAAATTCTTCCGCCGTGGGCTTCGACAATCGCGCGCGCCAAATAAAGTCCCAGCCCCGCGCCCTTCGTCTGCTTCACTGCCGCCGTCGAGCGATAGAAGCGGTCAAAAATATGCGGCAGGTCTTTGGCTTCGATGCCCGCGCCCTCGTCGCTCACGCACACAATCACCTGCTCGGGGCGCACCTGTCCGCTGATTTTAATTTCGCCCTCGGGCGCATACTTCAACGAGTTCGAAACTAAATTCGCAAGCACCTGTTCGATGCGCGTTTCGTCCGCGAGAATGACGGGAAATTTTTCGGGGAAGTCGGCGACGAGTCTGTGCTTCGGGGACTGCGCCGCGAAGCGCCGAATCACTCTCTCGCTCAAAGCGGGTAAAGCGACATCGGCGCGGTTCAAGCTGAGACCGCCCGCCTGCAACCGCGATGCGTCGAGCAAATCGTCGATCATCTTCGATAATCTATCGGCTTCCTCTTCGATGACTTGCAACGATTCGCTGATCGTGGACTTGTCCCATTTCGCGTCGTCGCGCCGCAGCGTGGACGCGTAACCTTTAATCAATGTCACCGGCGTGCGCAGTTCGTGGCTGACGATGGAAATAAACGTGCTCTTGATTTCGTCCGCGTTGCGGAAATGCGTGATGTCGCGCACCGTCACTGTGACGTTGCGCAGTTTGCCCTCGGCGTTGAGTAACGGTGCGTACGTCACACCGATAGGAATATTGGGAGGCTCGGGGCGTTTGAGATCGCCCTCGACGTAGAGCGTCGCGTTTGGGGTGAGCGGCCACCCGCCCTCGAGCGCGGACTCGAGCGTGATACCTTGCGGGTCGCGCGCCCAACGGAGGACGTCGGCATGGGGTACGCCGACCAGCTCAGGGTGAGTCCGACCGTAGATGCGCTCGAAGGCGTCGTTGACGCGCTCGATGGTTAAATCCGCATTGAGGATGATGATGCCGTCGGCGGCGGAATCCAACAGCGCGTCGAGTCTCTGCTTCTCAAAATTGACTTCACGATACAGCCGCGCGTTGTAAACGGCAATCGCGGCCTGCGCGGCAAAGGAACCGAGCAGGGCTTTGTCGTTGGGCGAAAACAGATCGGGATAATTACGAAAAATAAAAATCACGCCGATGACCTGTCCGTGCGCGACGAGGGCCAGACCGGTGCCGTTGAGCAAGCCCATGCTGACGGTGTAAGTGAGGTCCTTCAACATGCGGTTGAGTTCGACGACATCCAGTTCAGAAACTTTTTCGTCAGCGAGCAAGGGCGTGAGATAACTGAGCAAGGCGGGAGGCAAGCCATGCACCGCCGCAACCTGCCACCCTTCGTTTTCTTTCAGCGCAATTAATCCCGCCTGCCCGGCCAGCATCTCAACCGAGATGCGCAAAATGCGCGTGAGCAGTTTCTCAAGATCAAGTTCCTGCGTAAGCAGGCGCGCGATCTCAAGCAGGTAATCTCGTTGGCGGACGCGGAAGTCGGGGAGCATGAGGGAAAGGATGAAGGCGGAAGGATGAAGGATGAAATCAGTGGTTGTATTTTATCATTGGGTAACCCGCACAAACGCCCCGCGATAAAGAGATTGAACCTCGCAATCTCCTGATGCGCCAAGTCCGCTTTAGCGGGCTTCGTAAAATAGCCCGACGGTTAACCGTCGGGCGGGGTTGTCGCGGGCGAAGCGCTTATCGAAACAAGCACAGCTCCCTTCGGGGAATCCCTCCTCAGCCCAGTCCGCGCTGGCCTCGCTTGAAAATGGAACCAATCCCATCTTGTGCTCGTTTAGCTTAAAATAAAAATCGAGGAGATTCCGAAATGTTCAAAAAGAAATTGTTCTTCCTGACCTTAATGCTTTTTCTGGCCGCCTGTGTGCCCGCGCCTCAACCTACGCCCGACAATGTTATTGTCCCCGCGCCGACCGAGATCCCAACGCAGATACCAGCCGCACAAACCGAAATGTGTCCCGCCGCTACTGCGGACTTGAAATTGATGGTGAGCACGAAAGGCGGGTTTTGCCTACTCTACCCCGCCGAATTTACTTGGGATGGCTGGATAATTGCGCTAAATCCGAATGGTCTGGCCGGTGACATGCCTGGCGATGTGTGGTTGCTTATATCGATCAGCGAAGCGGAAGGTCAAACTGCCGCGCAGATCGCGGATGCTCAAATTGCGCAGGTTGGCGAAGGCTTCAACATCACTCGCACCGAACTGACGATTGACGGAAAACAGGCCATTCTCGTAGATGGCCTGCCCGCACAAGACTCCTCGCGTTATGTGTACATTGTCAACAATGATCAGCTGTATCGCTTCGAGTTTATGCCGTGGTTCCCGTCTAATGACTCAAGTCAGCCCACGCCATTGGAGTCGCTGTACACGACGGTCGTAGAAACACTGCACTTCATGGAGTAATCGAAACCTATCCAAGTAAAATCAAAAGGCCTCCGAGATTTCGTCTCGGAGGCCTTACGTTTCCCCTGCCCGCACGGACGTAAACGTCCGCGCTACATTTACCAAGCCGCCTTAAGGCGGCTGATGCGCCGAGTCCGCTTTAGCGGGCTTTGTAAGAATAGCCCGACGGTTAACCGTCGGGCGGGCACGGCGAGCAAAACGCCGCGCCAACCGAAAACCGTCTTGCCATTCCAAAGTGCCTCGGCTATAATGCCGTCACTCCGGGCGCGTAGCTCAGCTGGTTAGAGCGCATCATTCACATTGATGAGGTCGGGGGTTCGAGCCCCTCCGCGCCCACCAAACAACAAA
>VFKQ01000321.1 GCA_009885445.1 Anaerolineaceae bacterium
CTGTAAACTGCAAACAGTAAGTTCAACCGGTGAGGCGGAAACAGGGGCCAACCGGAAAAATAACAAATGTAAAAAATTGAATACGAAAAGAGGGTTGTGCCACGAAAACACTTGTGAATTTCGTTGTGTCGCTTACGCTGGTCTTGCAGACAGGGTTTATATCTGTGCTCCCTGCACAGGCCAAGGCGGAAAAACCGTCTGCGCCCGCGTCAATTATTCAGCAGGGGCCTGTAGCCCAGCCAATCGTACCGGCGCGTAAGACGCCTACGCCCACCCCGACGGGCACGGCGATTCCAAGTGGCACTCCCGAGGCGACTATAACGCCGGGGAGCACAGTTACTCTCACGTTTTCAGCCAATCCCGATTTCCTGCCGCAGGGCGGGCAATTTAATTTGCAATGGCAAGTGAGCGGACTGACCTCCAGCACGGCGCATTTGTATATTTATGTTCCAGAAGGCTTGACGCCCAACGGCGCGGAAGCCAATTCATTTGCCGACGGCAAATTGGACCTGGCACTGACCACCGAAAGCGGCCAGATTCACTGGCAAGCCGAGGCGGGGCTGGAAGGCCCCATTGTTCTCATAGCAGAAATTTGGGACGGCGAGACTCTGCTCGCTTATACCGAATTTGAAATCAAAGCACAATCTGAATTTATTATTGGAAATCAGGGCGGAGAGGCCAAGGGACTCGGTGGGCGCGTACGCGTGATATTCCCCGCCGGTGCTGTACACCAACCCGTGCGCGTTCGAGTGGATTCGCCCAGCGCCGAGTCTTTACCCGTTAAATCTCTGAGCGGTTCGCCCTTTGAAATTACAGCCATTGCCGAAGGCAATGCCAGCACGGGAGGCAAAGTTGCGTCGCCCATCCTCTCCGGCTTGAGGTTGTCTGAGCAGGAAGTGACCGAGTTTGACCAGGTCATCGAGATTCTGGTGGCATACGACGAGGGGCTAATTGACAACGACGAGGAACACTTGCGCGTGTTCTGGTATGACGAGACGGATGGGCAGTGGAAACCGACGCTCGGGCAATGGGTGGACGTTGAAGCGAATATCATCCACGTTTTCACCGACCATTTCACCGTGTTCGATACATTTACCTCTAACTGGCAGAGCTCAGAGACGCCGACGATGGATTATTTTGCGACATCGGCCTTCACCGGCTCGGCGAGCTTCTCAATGCCGATCAAGGTTCCGGCGGGGCCGGGCGGCTGGCAACCCAGCCTGACGTTGAGCTATACCAGTTCTACTGTTGACAACGCCACCACCGATAGCCAAGCTTCATGGGTGGGCATGGGCTGGAATTTGAACGTCAGTTACATCATGCGAAACGGGCATGGGACGGACGCGACCTACGACGATTCGTATTCGCTTAACTTGAACGGTACCAGCTTGGAGTTATGGAAGGGCGATGATGGAAAGTGGCACGGCTCGGACGAGAACTTCTATAAATTTGAATTTGATCCACAGACCAACATATGGACGGTATGGGATCAGAGCGGCAATGTATATGTCTTCGATAGAGCCGCCACAAATTCGAATTTAGTAACGGGGGGCTGTAATGTTAACGCGCCTAATCAGGGAGGGCAACATGAAGACACCCCCACTACCTGGCGCTGGTCTCTCGGCACGGCGCGCAACACGTATGGGCAGGAAATGTCTTATACCGATGCA
>VFKQ01000295.1 GCA_009885445.1 Anaerolineaceae bacterium
CCCTCCACGCGGACCTTGCGCTTGACAGCAACGCCCTGCGCGCGAGACACCTTCGGCGGGGTTGCGGAGGAGGGACTTCGCTCCTCAGGCGGCGATTAGGGTGATGAAGGCATCTGTAAGTTGACGGTTGTTTAGCATGGGTCGCTTTTTGGCGGATTATACGACCAATGCCGGGGGCGTCGTGGACTTCGTTCCGCAGGAGCGATTTCGTGAGAGGGCGATGATGACGAGCACTGAACTTTTTTGGTTATTGGCTTTAGGCTTTACTAAGCCAGTTCAAAGTCTTGCACTTTTCCACACCCGCGGCAATAAAGCAAATCGTTTTCTTCGAGATGCTCCTGTCCCACAAAACCTATTTGATCATCAATGATTTGGTAAACATCATATGCATTAGGTTTTGTAATAAATTCATTTGAGCCACATTCGCAAATTGATATTTGTTTGAACATATTTTCTCCTTCGAAGCCATTGCCGTCACAAGCATCTTACCTATCTCTATTTTAACATCACCTTGCCTTCTTCGACTAGGAAGGACTTAAATTCTTCGCTAATCCACTTCGACCAAGAAAACACGGTCTGCACTCTCCTGCCAATTGTAGAATTACTATATCGCTTTGCCCCGTCGTCTTTCTCCACTGAAATAATCAGCTCTTCGACATCATTAGTTGTAAAAAACCCTTTTTGTTTAGCCTTCGAGATCAATTTCTGAAAGTACCATGAGTTAATAATAAGCTTCAAGATAAACGATTGTTGATGCTGAGGCTCCAGGGAAATAAACACTCCGCCACGTTCAGTTAAATCGAACACACCTTTGTGTCGCGTTATTAATCCTAACGATTCAGCCGCTTCACCATAATAATTGCTTTGTCGTATATCGAAGGCAAAATATTCAGCTACTTCATGAACTGTATTTCGCCCGCTCATAATGAGCACAAGAAGTTCAAAAATCTTATTTATGTCATCAGCCTGAGGAACGACATTGCCTTCAGTCGAGAAATCCTTGTCAATCAATTCGTCAATTAAATATGTATACGGCCTAACAAGGGAGTAAATGCAACACTTAACCGCGTAAATAGAATCGAAAATTTCGCGATCGCGAAAACTAAATTCGTGGAGTGTGTAACTTGCCTTCTTTAAATCATAAATAAAGAAGAGGGTTCTTACTTTCTTATTTGGCACAAGTTGAGAGAAGTGCCTGAATGGGTAATAGAGTTGCTTGATATTGAAATGGCTTCGCACTCCTACTTTAGCTTCTAAAAGGAGGATATCTTTTTCTCCCTCATACCCAGCATCCACCTCAATTATGGCTCCATTTACATCAATTCGTAAGTCGCTACCCTTAATTAAAAAGCTAAAGCTTTTCGTCTGTTCACGCCCACGAATCGTTTGATACAACTTGCCGCTATTTGCAAAATTAGAGATTATTCCGGTGTTGAAAGCGTAATCAATGTATTCTGATTCGCCTGTTCCTCTACCTGCCGTGAATAAAGGGAAATCTAATTTGGCGTGATAGCTCAATAAAGTTGAGCAGTCAGGTACTTGAGCAAAAGTATTGCCGTGAAATAAAACATAACCCTTGTTTGATGTTGCTAACAAGCTATATCCCGCTTCTTTAAGTACTTTGGGCGAATGCTCTGGGCTGTCCATATATGCCATCAGCCGTGCTTCACGCTTACCCTCTTTATTTAGATTTTCGGCATAAACGTTATAAGACCTTCCGTCTAGCTCGAGTTCCATTTTGTTGATATAAGTTTCCCAAGCAATATTGTTTGCGTTAGCCATGATAAATTCCTTATCTGAAAATTAGGAAAGACGGTTTTTCTTTACCCAAAAGTAATTAATTATCAATAACTCAGTTATTTTTCCACGACCACCACCGTTGCTATTAATCGCTCTGCTAGCCTGAATTTCATGGATAGTAAAATCCTTGTAGAGTTCCCTGATAAGCGGTGTGTCTGAATTGCTCAACATTACAAAGCATCCGCGTTCGGCAAGGTCTCTATAAAGATTTGCCAATTGCCTTTGCTCATTTTCTCCAAAGCCACCAGATGTATATGAAGTAAAGCTTGATGTTTTGTTTAATGGCTGATAGGGTGGATCGAAGTAGATAAAATCTGTTGTTTTCGCTTTTGCTACAATAGATTGAAAATCGCCATGCGTTAATTTTGTGCTTTGTAATGCCAAGCTGGCGGCACGTAAACTTTCCTTGTCGCAAATTGCAGGGTTCTTGTAACTTCCAAAGGGGACGTTGAAGCCTCCATTGCTGTTTACTCGGTATAACCCGTTGAAACAGGTTTTATTCAAATATACGAATCTGGCTGCCCTCTTTATTGCTGATAGCTTTGCAGGGTCTTGCGCACGGATTTCATAAAAATAATCGCGATCGTTTTTATGAGATTTGAGGGCCTTAATTAATTCCTCAACATTGTCTCTCACGATTTCGTAAAGTTCGACGAGTTCACTGTTGCTATCTGATAGAAATGATTTAGGATGTTGTAAGTGAAAGAATACAGCTCCTCCACCGAGGAACGGTTCAAAATACCTACTAATTTGATTCTTGGGCGGGAAAAGCTTAGACATTTTGGGGATGAGTCGGGATTTCCCACCTGCCCATTTAATAAATGGCCTTGCTTTTACTCGTGTATTGCCGAAATCAACAGAGTAACCTAACTGCGGTTCTGAAATTTTTAAGAGTCTAACCTTTTTTCTAGGCATTAATATCTTTATCCATTCGTGTGAATAATTTTTCAAAGAGTGATGGTGATAAAACTATTCTTTTTTAAGCAATTCATCTGGTGAAACTTGAAGTGCTTTTGCAAGAGCATGGATGTTTACAAGGCTGACATTTCTTTTTCCTAGTTCAAGTGAGCTTATGTAAGTTCTGTGCATCCCAGATATCTCGGCTAATTTTTCTTGCGACAAGCCCCGCTGAAGTCTATATTCTCTGACTTTTTGACCAAAACGTTTCAAGATGTCCATAGTTGAAGGTTACCTTTCTGCATACAATAGGTCTACACACTTTGAGTAACAGTTGAGAAAACAAAAAGCGGACGAACCATTGGTTCGTCCGCTTTCTACGGCTTTTCTATTTTGCAATTATCCAAAAGCCTAAAACACTTTACCGCCATCAAAATCACAACAGCCAGCAAAGTCAACTCGGCGAGATGGGCCAGACGCGATCAAAGGTCACCCCTCCAAAACCACCGCCACCAGCGCCTCAATAGACTCTGCCGGGCCGCGCAAATTCAGCCATGCCAGAAATTCGACATTGCCCTTCGGCCCCAAGAGCGGACTGCGAATCAGTCCGCGCAGGTGCAGGCCTTCAAATTGGGCGAAGGTCAGCACGTCCAGCAATGCTTGCTTGTGAATTTCCGGGTCGCGGATAACGCCGTCGCCGCGCGAAACGTCTTTTTTGCCGGCTTCGAATTGGGGTTTGATCAGGGCCACGATGTTCCCCTCCATCTCTCCCCCCTTCCCTATTTGGGAAGGGGGGGCGGGGGGGTTAGGTCGAATGAACCACCCCTTCACCACCGGCAAAAGAATCTTCAACGAAATAAACGAAGCGTCCACCGTCACGAATGAGACTGGCTCGGGCAGTGACTGCACATAGCGCGCGTTGGTCTCTTCCATGACGGCCACGCGCGGGTCGTTGCGCAGTTTCCAGTGCAGGATGCCTTTGCCCACATCAATGGCGAACACTTTTGTCGCGCCGCGTTGGAGCATGCAATCTGTGAAGCCGCCGGTGGACGCGCCCACGTCGGCGCAAACGAGTCCGCGCACATTGAGGCCGAGTTGCTCGAGGGCGGCGTCCAGTTTTTCGCCGCCGCGCGAAACGAAGCGCGGACCGGCGTCCACTGTCAGCGTGGACTCGGCGTCGACGGCGGCACCCGCTTTGAGCGCGGTCTGACCGTTGACGCGCACCTGGCGGGCCATGATCAACGCTTGGGCTTTGGCGCGCGAGTCGGCCAGTCCGCGTTCGGTGAGTAAAATGTCGAGTCTCGTTTTGGGCATATTTGTATTGTAACCAATTACGAATTACGAATGTGAGTCTCCAGTCTCTAATCTCTAAAAATCTTTCTGTTATCATTGCCCCATGCTCATCGCCCTGATTAAAACTATGCGCCCGCGCCAGTGGACGAAGAACGGATTTGTATTCTTCGCGCTGGTCTTCGACAAACAACTTTTTAATGCCGTTCCTTTTGTGCGCACGCTGGCGGGGTTCGCGCTCTTTTGTTTAATTTCAAGCGCGGTGTATATTTTTAACGACCTGGCCGACATCGAATCGGACCGCCAGCACCCCGATAAAAAGAATCGTCCTTTGCCTTCGGGGCAACTCTCGCAATCGGTCGCGTGGGTGGCGGGTCTCGCGCTCGTTGCGCTTTCTGTGCCGTTGGGTTGGATGCTCTCGCGTGATTTCGGAATCGTGCTCGGCGTTTATTTTCTTTTGAATGTGGCCTACTCGCGCGGCCTGAAGCATGTGCCGATTTTGGATGTGCTCATCGTGGCCATGGGATTTGTGTTGCGTGTGCATGCGGGCACCACGTTGATTCACGTGGAGCGTTTTTCGCCGTGGCTATACATGGTTACTTCGCTGGGCGCCTTGTATCTTGGTTTTGGTAAACGCCGTTCAGAGATGGCGTTGCTGGCGGATGGCGCCGGGTCGCATCGTAAAGTATTGGATGGTTACACAATTCCTCTGCTCGATCAGTACATCACCATCGTCTCCGCGGCCACAATTCTTGCATATTCGCTGTACACATTCTCCGCGCCGAACCTGCCCGCCAATCACAGCATGATGCTGACTCTGCCGTTCATGGCTTATATTATTTTTCGTTATCTTTTTATTATTCAAACCACGCATCACGCCGGCGCGCCCGACGAAGTGTTGCTCACCGACCGTCCGATGCAAATTGCCATCGCGTTGTTTGGTCTGGCCGTGCTGGCCGTGTTTTATCTTTCGTAATCGCGTGGGGGCACAGCGGAATTTCGAAAGGTAATGATTCTCGATTGCCCCGCTGTGCCCCCACAAAAATAAACATGACCCGCGCCTCTGCCCCCGGAAAAATAATTTTATTGGGTGAACACGCCGTGGTGTATGGCCGTCCCGCGTTGGCCGTGCCCGTCACGCAGGTGCATGTGGATGTGGACGTAAGCGACTCAGCGCGCCGCGGAGTTTGGATTCACGCCCCGAGCGTTGACCTGCACGAGGAGCTTAACGCGCTTCCCTCCGACCATGCAGTGGCTTCAGTCATCCATAATTTGTTCTTCCTGACACGCAATCTCCACTCTCCCAGCGGGAGAGGCGCCGGGGGTGAGGGCGAATTCCCCGATTTAGAAATCAACATCACCTCCAGCATCCCCGTCGCGGCGGGACTCGGCTCGGGCGCGGCAGTGACGGTTGCCCTCACCCGCGCATTATCCGCGCATTTGAATTATGGCATGCACGATGAGCAGGTCAACGCCTTTGCTTATGAAATTGAAAAGCTACATCACGGCACACCCTCGGGCATTGATAACACGGTCATCACTTATGCGCGGCCGGTGTATTTTGTGCGTAATCAGCCAATAGAGACTCTAAAAGTAATAGAGCCATTCACCATTATCATCGGTGACACGGGCGTGGGCGCGCCGACGAAACAGTCCGTGAGCGATGTGCGCAAATTATGGGAAGCGGACAAAACAAAATGGGAAAGAGTGTTTGATGAGGTGGGGGAGGTTGTGCAGGCGGCAAGGCAGAAGATAGAGACTGGGGACTGGAGACTGTTGGGCGGATTGATGAATCGAAACCATGAACTATTGCAGGAGATGACGGTCTCTTCGCCCGAACTTGATACATTGGTTTCTGCGGCGCGTGATGCCGGCGCACTCGGCGCGAAACTCAGCGGCGGCGGACGCGGCGGCAACATGATCGCCCTCGTCGAAAAAGAAAACGCCACGGCGGTGGCCGGGGCGTTGATCTCTGCGGGGGGGCGGCGGGCGTGGGCGACTGAAGTCGCCGCTACAATTGCGAAGCCGACACTTCGATGAACTCAGTGCATCGAAGTGTCGGCTGACGGGTTTAGTCCACGAAGGTGGACTTTGCACTCGTTGGCGCGATTTCAATCGCCCTTGAGATACCTGTCAAAGAACGCAATAATCATTTCCGTAATTTCTGCTCGTGAGGGGGTCGTGAAATCTGCGTCGATGGGCACAAATCCATGACCCGCGTTTTGCACGATTAACAAGTCAGCGCGGATGCCGGCCAGAGTCAGCAAATCATAAAAGGATTGTGCTTCGCTGGCGGGAATCACTTCATCTTTATCGCCATTCAAAATAAAAAAGGGCGGATCGTCCGCCGAAATATAAGTGACTGAGCTGGCGATATCCAAAATGGAATCGTTTTCATCCGTCGCGCCAAATAGTTTGTAAGCTGATCTTCTTAATGACTGGCTGTAATCCGCGTTGCGCAAATCAGACAGGCCAAACAGACTCACCACCGCCTGCACACGGCTGGATTGGTCGAGGTATTCGCCCACGTCCCAGCCAGCGGATTCGTCAGAGAGGCCGAGCAAGTCCACGAGGTGACCGCCGGCGCTGGAGCCATAGGCCCCGATGCGGGTTGGGTCGAGCGTGTACTCGGCGGCATTCGCGCGCAGATAGCGGACGGCGCATTTGATGTCTTCAATCATCGCGGGGAATGGATAATCATCCAGCAGACGGTAGCTGACTGCGGCAACCATGTAGCCACCCGCCGTCAGCGCGGGCACGTCCGCGACGCCCGGGCCGAGGATTTTGCTCCCGCCGATCCATCCGCCGCCGTGGACGTAGAGGATTACCGGCCAGGGCTGTGCGCCAGTTTGCGGGAAGAAAATATCCATGCGCATGGGCTGGCCATTTGGCGTGCAGTAGATCACGTCACGAAAGGCCATGCCATACGTCAGCGGCGTGGACTGAATGGTGGGCAGTGGCGGAATCGAAGTCACCGTCAGCGTGGGCGACGCGAGCGTGGGAGTCACTGTCACGGTGGGCGTGATGGGCGTGACAGTGGCCGTCGGCGGCACCAATTCAAATGGCGCCAGCACAGTGCTACAGGCCAGCGTTGCGAGCAGGGCCACGCTGATGAGAAGTGGTTGTTTCATTGTTTCAACCTTTTCACCGCAAAGAAAGGAAGGCCGCGAAGGTAATCTATACCGCATTCGGTCACAAATTGCGCTTTTTCAGAAGGTGGAAAGCGCAATTTGTGACCGTGGGTATTATATGAGCGCGAAGAATTTCCTTCGCGTCTCTCAAAAAACTTCGCGTTCTTCGTGGTCTTCGCGGTAAAAAAAATTAACCATGCAAAGGGGATTGGATCAACGCGCCAGCACGCGCATCATTTCGTAATAATCGAGATTCGCCGAACGCGGCTTCGTGACGACATCCTCCAGCGCGACGAGTTTTACCTCGCGCCCGTGCAGGGCCACCATCATGCCGGATTGCCCTTCGACGAGGCTGGTGACCGCTTTGTAGCCCATGCGCATGGCGATGATACGCGTCAACGCGGAGGGTGTGCCGCCGCGCTGAATGTGACCCAGAATCGTAACGCGCGTCTTGAAGCCCAAATCCATTTTGTTGAGCGTCTCAGCCAAATCCGTCGTGCGATGACCGGACCCTTCGGCATTGATGACGATGGCATGATTCTTGCCTCGTTTGTACGCATCTTCAATAGCTCTGCCCACTTCTGCCACGCTGACCTGAACTTCGGGAATCAAAACCATTTCTGCGCCGCAGGCAATGCCGGCCATCAGCGCGAGATAGCCCGAGCCGCGTCCCATCGTTTCGACGAGGAAGGCGCGGTTGTGTGACGAGGCCGTGTCGCGCAATTTATCTATCGCGTCCATGATGGTGTTGAGGGTCGTGTCTACGCCGATGGTCAGTTGCGTGCCCCACACGTCGTTATCAATACTGGCCGGGATGCCAACCACGCGCACGCCCTGTTGACTCAGTATCTGCGCTCCGCGCATCGAGCCGTCACCGCCAATGACGACGATGGCTTCGATGCCAGCTTCGTTGATGTGACGCAAGGCCTCGCGCTGACCCTCAAGCTCTTTGAAGCGCAGACTGCGATGGGTCTGCAGAATCGTCCCGCCGCGCCCGAGGATGCCGCCCACGTCACGCGGGCTGAGCGGACGAAGCTCGCCTTCGATGAGTCCCTCGAAGCCGTTCATCACGCCGATCACGTCCAGGTTGTGCGCGCTGGCGGTGCGCACAACAGCGCGGATGCAGGCGTTCATGCCCGGCGCGTCGCCGCCGGCGGTCATTACTGCGATGGTGGAAAGTTTTTTGTCCATGGTTGACTCTTAATATTTAAAAATTTACCGCGAAGAGGCGAAGGCCGCGAAGTACTTAAGAGAGCGCGAAGGCTTTCTTCGCGAAATTAAAAAATCTTCGCGCTCTTCGTGGTCTTCGCGGTGAAAACGTATTTACCCGTGCTTCACTTTAAACTCATCGAAGTCGCGCGCCACAACACTGTTTGCAAAAGTGGCCTGCGCCTCCGTGAGAATTTCCTTTTCACGATAACGGCGCGAGAGATGCGTCAGAATTAATTGTTTGACATTCGCCTTCACGGCCAGATCCGCGCCCATTTTGGCGGTGAGATGAGAAAATTGCTTGGCCATGTCGGCGGCTTCCTCGGTGTACGTGGACTCAATGACCAGCGCGTCGGCGTCGCGGACGTGTTCGACCAAATCGTCGGTGCGGCCGACGTCCCCCGTCAGCACCAGCTTGGCGCCTCGTTCCAGCGTGCCCAGCACATCGTCCGGCCCGACGCGCCGCCCGTCGGGCAGGTCAATTGTCTCGCCGGCCACCAGCTTCCCGCGTTGCGGTCCGAATGGGACGCCGAGCGCGTCCGCTTTTTCAGAGAGGAAAGGACGGCGTGATTTTTCCTCGAAGATATAACCCAGGCAATCGGGGCCGCGATGCGAAACTGGGAAGGCGGTGATCGTGAAATCGTCGGCGTCGAAAAATTTTCCGGGTTTGATCTCGGTCATGCGCAGAGGCATCGGCGGCTGGTTGCCGCGCAAGACCACGCCATATAATAAATCGTGCACGCGCTCGAGCGTGGACTTGCCACCGAAAATTTCGAGTTCGTCAATTGCCTCCCAACGCAACAACGTGGAAAGCAAACCGCCGAGGCCGAGGATGTGATCGAGATGCCCGTGCGTGAGCAAGACGCGCGTTAAACGTTTGAAGCCGATGCCGGATTGCAAAATCTGACGCTGGGTGCCCTCGCCACAATCGACGAGGAAACGATATTCATTATGACTGACAATCTGCGCCGACAACCCGCGCTTGGCGGAGGGAGCGGAGGCTGAGGTGCCGAGGAAGAGGAGTTCGAACAACG
>VFKQ01000303.1 GCA_009885445.1 Anaerolineaceae bacterium
ACGGCTTGTAACGCGTTTCGGTCAGCACGTTTCCGGTTGCGTCCACGGCGAGGGAGGTCGAACCGAGGTGGTCGGAGAGCAGGTAGGTCAACGTGGTGGATTGGGGCACGATGTATTTTCCTGCGACAATTTTACTCTCGCCCGCGAATCGGCGGGGACATGAATGTCCCGCCTCAGGTCGCCGTCCGCCAGCCCGCTTTTGCGAAGCATCCTTTAGGGTAGCGAATTTGTTTTTCTCCGTGTACTCTGTGATCTCTGTGGTAAAAAAAGAATTAGCCCAAAACCTTAGTCGCTCCCCGTTTCACAAAATCCCCAAATATCCATTAAAATCAGAGCATCTTAATTTTGGAGCACACCGTGGACCTCACCTCATTACTCACACCCGAATCCCTCGTCGCCCTCATCACCCTCATCGCGCTGGAGCTTGTGCTCGGCGTAGACAACATCATCTTCATCTCGATTCTCGCGGGCAAACTCCCGCAAGAGGAGCGGGCACGCGCGCGCACTTGGGGCATTGGCCTGGCGGTCATCACACGCATACTGCTCCTGCTTTCGCTGGCGTGGATCATCAGCCTCGACGAGCCATTATTCCATGTGGCTGGTGTTGGCATCTCAGGCCATTCGCTGATTCTCATCGTCGGCGGACTGTTCCTCATCGCCAAGAGCACGCTCGAGATTCACGAAAAACTCGAAGGCGTGGAAGGCCATGCTTCCGCAAAGGTGGCTTCCAACTTCATCGGCGTCCTAGTGCAGATCATGTTGCTCGACATTGTCTTCTCACTCGACTCGGTCATCACCGCTGTGGGCATGGTGGATGAAATCCCCATTATGGTTATAGCGGTCATCGTGGCCGCCGTTGTCATGATCTTCACCTCCGGCCCTATTGGCGACTATGTAGAGCGTCATCCCACCATCAAAATGCTCGCGCTTAGCTTCCTCGTGCTAATCGGTTTTAATCTTGTGACCGAAGGCATTGGTTATCACATTCCCAAAGGCTACACTTATTTTGCAATGGGTTTCTCGGTGTTGGTCGAAATACTCAACCTGCGCTTGCGTCAGAGTCACGCCGCGCCAGTTAATTTGCGCGAAGCCTACATAGGCGAGACTGCTTTAGTAACGATTACGCAAAGCGCCCTGCGGGCAGTCGTTGATAAACCTGCAAAACCCGTGAAACCAGTCAAAGCCGCAAAGCCGTCCAAGCCTGCGAAGAAGAAAGTTGCGAAGAAAAAATAAGCCCCCACCCGGCACTCCCCTCGCACAGCACCCCCTTGGGGCAAATACGACATGGGAAATACTCAATGACAACGAATCGTTTGTTGTCGTATTTGCGGGAGGTGCCCGAAGGGCGGTGGGGGCTGATGGAGGGGGCCGCCTATCTTTCCTCCGGCGGCCTTGTCTTCCCAAAACTGCGTAACAACAACAAATCATAAATAATTTTCAACGCGCCCGCGATAAAAAACGGCGCGTTGAAAAATGCCGCAGACGAAAACATCAAGCCCGTCAACGCGGGGGAGAGCGACGCGCCCACCGAGCGCGCAATCGCCGTCACGCCCGCGGCGGCGGAGCGTTCATCGGCGCTGACCACCGCCATCGTGTACGATTGCCGCGTCGGCACGTCCATTTGCGAAATGCTGAATCGAATCAGCAAGAGTCCGATCGCCAGCGGCAGAGTCGGCATCAACGGCACGAGCATCAACAAAATATTTGAGGGGATATGCGTGAAGACCATCGTGTTAATTAATCCAAATCGTTTTGCGAGTCGCACGGCCAGCAACGCGGAGATGCCCGCCAGAATATTCGCGCCGAAAAATATTTGTCCCAGCACCGCCGCGTCCACGCCGAAGCGCACATGGAACCAAAATGCCAGCATGCTTTGAATCACGAGTCCGCCGCCGAATGCGTCTAATGCGAAAAGCGCGCTCAGACCAAAGACAATTTTGCGCGACTGATGCAGGCCCAGCACCCGCGGCGTTTTCGTCCGCGCCGCATCAGACTCCGCCTCCACAGCGGGTGACAGTCCGAGGAACATTATCGCCAGCGACAAACCGCCGAGCGCGTACCCCGTCAGCACCGCGCGATACGCCTCCAACGCAGGGACTCCGCGCGCTTGCAGAGTCTGCGCGAGCCAGCCGCCGGTCAACGCGCCGGTGGCGGTGGCAAACGATCCGACGAGGTTGTACCAGGCGAAACTCTGCGTCCGTTTTTCGTCAGGCAGAAGTTGACTCAGTCCGGCTTGCTCCACCGAAAGGAAGGGACCAATCTCGCTGCCCGTCGGGCTGATCACGCCGATGATGGCGGCCACTACGAGCGCGTAATAATTTTCCGTCAGCAAAAAAACAATTCCCGCGCCCGCCATCAGCGCCGCGCCGACGATGAGAATGCGTTTGCGTCCAAAGCGGTCAGCTGAAGTTGTCAGCCATAAAGTAATTACTGCATCGCCCGCCAGCGTGAGACTGAACAGCAGTCCGATTTGTTTTTCGGTGAGTCCCGTTTCGCTGAGATAGAGGGCGAGAATCACGGAGAGGAATCCGTAGCAAAAGAGGCGGATGGCGCGGGTGCTGAAGAGCAGGGTGATGTTGCGCTTGTTCAAAGTGAATCCTTTGGTGTAGTAACGACTCTGCGTAGCGCCCTGTGGGTTAGTCGTTGGTTTTCGATAATACAGTAAGCGACTGAAGTCGCTACTACAAAAACAGCGCGCCCAACATGCCTGCGCCGAGGACAACTGCGGCCACTGTCCACTTTGCTTTTGAGCGAAAGAGTACGAACAGCGCCAGCGCGAAAATGATCGCGGCCCCCACGCTGACAATCGTCGCGCTGAGAATCGTCAGCGCAGTGGCGGCGATGAGTCCCACCACGGCGGCGGTGACTCCGTCGAGGAAGGCGTGCGCGTTTTTGTTTTCAACCAATTTTTCGAGCGCTTCATGGCCGAGCATCGTAAACGCAAAAGCGGGGGCGAAG
>VFKQ01000167.1 GCA_009885445.1 Anaerolineaceae bacterium
AATACGAAATCATCGAAGATGGTAAATACTTCAGTGAGATTCCCGGCTTTCAGGGCGTTTGGGCGCAGGCCGAGCACTAGCCAGTCTTCGAGCGCGCTTTGCAATTCTTCGCGGCAGGCTTCCAAATTTTCGGCTTGTGCCCAAACGCCCTGAAAGCCGGGAATCTCACCGAAGTATTTATCCTCTTCGATGATTTCGTATTTTGCCAGACGCATTGCGTTTTGGATATAAGTAATTAACATCGTGCACCTCTGGGCTGATTATACAACACGGGCTATCTGCCTGAATTCGCGGCAGGGGATTATTTCTGCAATGTCTGCTATAATGCGCAAATGACTGACGAAATACACTTATGTCAGTCAAAGGAGATTACATATGTTAGCCACACGAGTTGGGCGGCGCGGACAGATTGTCCTGCCAAAGGAAGTGCGCATGAAAATCAAGGTCGTCGAGGGTGACCAGATTGTCTTTATCATTGACGGCGAACAAGTGGTAATCAAGCCAGTCACCCACAACTTGTTGAGCCTGCGCGGGAGCGTGAAGGCCACGGGCAAGCAGGATTTTGATGCAGTGCGCAATCAAGTGAAGGCCAAACGCGCCGCAAAAAGGAAATAGGCATGGAAGCAGAAACTATCTTTGCCGACACGAATCTTTTCCTGCGTTACCTGACCAACGACGTGCCCGTGCAGGCGGATCTGGTCGAGTCCCTGCTTCAGCGCGCGGCAAAGGGCAGGGTGAATCTCGTCACCACCGGCATGGTAATCGCCGAAATTGTGTGGACGCTGGAAAGTTATTACGAACTCGAAAAAATGGAAATCCAGACGATGGTGCTGGGAATCTTGAACACGGACGGTCTCGAAGTGATCGACTCGGATTTGATTCTGCAGGCGATTGCTCCCTACGCAGACAAAAACGTGGACTTTATCGACGCCTATAACGCGGCCTGGATGGGGAAGAATGATGTGGGCAAAATTTATACTTTCGATTCAAAGCATTTCAACAGATTTGAGGGAATCGTAGTGGAACAGCCCAAATAATATTTACCCTGTTCACTCAACTCGCCAGCTCCACCAATATTGCAATAGCTTCCTGCTTGCCTCCCACCCCATTCTCGCCCGCAGGACCCACGCACGAGGGACAGCCATCTTCGCAGGGACATTCCGTCACCAACTCCAACGCGCGGGCGAGGAGTTCTTCGTGCAGTTCAAATAGTTTCTGGCTGAAACCGATTCCAGCGGGCACTTGATCGTACAACGCAATGGCGGGCGCGCCGAAGACGGAGCCTGCCGCGTCCACGTGCAGGCCGAGGTCGCGCGGGTCGCACATCAGGTAGAGCGGCGCGAGTTGACTCAACACAAAGCCGAGGCCGGCGAGTCCACTGCGCATGCGCACGTTTTGCTCCGCTTGATGGTGATGAGTCGCGCAGAGGGTGACGAGGTTATCGAGTCGATTCGCTTCGGCGGCGGAATTAAATTGCCTGAACGGAATCTTGTGATGCACATCGTGCTGGCGAAGAGATTCGTCAGCACCGCAGACGATACAGCGCAACCCATCACGGGCGCGGACTCGTTCGCGAATCTTCGGCCAGTCGGGGCCGTAGTCGTTGGGGTCGTTGGTCCACTGGCCGCTTTCGCGCAGATGCGTGAGAGTCGACTCGGAGAGCGAGAGCCAGTAGCCGGTGGTTTGTAAATCGGAGGGCGGCAGGTCGAGCGTTTCTTCGCCGAGATTTTCGTTCGTGAGCCAACTGCGTTTGCGGAAGCCGCTGACTTGCGTGGTGACTTGGAGGTCGCCCCATGCGGCCCCACCCTGCCCTTCGGGCATCCCTCCCCATTTGGGTACAAATGGAGAGGGGAGAGCTTCGCTGATAGATAAAATTTCAATTGTGGTTTCGCGCAGGGGTTCGGTGTAGTAATCGAGGC
>VFKQ01000377.1 GCA_009885445.1 Anaerolineaceae bacterium
AACCGCTGAAGATTTATCTTGTGCTCCCGGCGGGGGTCGAACCCATCGCATCCCCCCTGTGGGGGCAACCGCTGAAGATTTATCTTGTGCTCCCGTGCGGGGGTCGAACCCATCGCATCCCCCATGTGGGGGCAAACTACTGAAGATTTTTTATAGCAAGTGCTCCCGGCGGGGGTCGAACCCACAACCTACTGATTCGAAGTCAGGCACTCTATCCATTGAGCTACGGGAGCATGCTTGAGATTATACACAAATTTCTCCGCTTCTTCGCCCGCCTTCGTGCCCCTTCGTGGACTTTGTGGTAAATCGTTTTCCCGAATCAGTTCTCAAGTGTCCTTGCCTCGCCCGCCAATCGCCCTTAGAATCCCAGCATTCCAAAACAAAGGACTCTTCCCAGCATGGACATCAAAGCCTTCGCAGACCGCGTGACGGATAATCTTGAAAAAGTAATTGTCGGCAAACGCCAGACTGTGGAAATGATCGTCGTGGGCCTGCTCTGTCAGGGACACGTGTTAATAGAGGACGTCCCCGGCGTGGGCAAGACGGTGCTGGCGCGCAGTCTCGCCCGCTCGTTGGATTGCTCCTTCCGCCGTCTGCAATTCACGCCCGACATGCTTCCCAGCGATGTGACCGGTGTGACGATTTTCGATCAGGCCAAAATGCAATTTGAATTTCGCCCGGGCCCCATCATGGGACAAATTGTCCTCGCCGACGAAATTAATCGCGCAACACCCAAGACGCAGGCCGCGCTGTTGGAAGCCATGGAGGAGCGTCAGGTCACGGTGGATGGCGTCACGCACCCATTGCCAAAACCGTTCATGGTTCTCGCCACACAAAACCCAATTGAATATGAAGGCACCTTCCCGCTCCCCGAAGCGCAGCTGGATAGATTCCTTTTGCGCGTGCGTCTCGGTTACCCAAACCCATCCGATGAGATTCGCATTCTCGACGAGCAACAGATTCAACATCCCATCGAAACGTTGCAGTCGGTGGTTAATGCAGAAGACATTCTCGCCGCCGCGCAGGCTGTTCGGCATGTGCATGTTTCGTCAGCGCTGAAAAAATATATAGTAGACATAACCCGCCAGACGCGCGAAACGAGCGACGTGTATCTCGGCGCAAGTCCGCGTGGTTCCATCGCCCTCTTCCGCTCGGCTCAAGCGCGCGCGGCCATGCTCGGTCGTGACCACGTTCTGCCGGACGATGTGCAATTCATGGCCGTGCCGGTGCTCGGGCATCGCATCATCGTCAGCCCATCGGCGCGATTGCGTGACCTGGGCGCGGACCGACTCGTGCAGGAGATTGTGCATGGCCTGCCCGCGCCCGGCGGTGACTTTGTGGCCGAACCCGCTTCGGGGAAGACTCGTTCGTGAATCCGGCGCGCGTTTTGCTGGTGGTGCTTTTTTTAGTCGGGCTGTCCGCAACTATTTTTAACGGCGCAGATATTTATTCGCGTTTGTTATTGCTCAGCCTGTTGATCGCGCTCGTCTCGTGGGCGATGTCGTATCTGGGCGCGCGCGGTCTTGCGCTCCAGCGTCGCACGCGCACACTGAAAGCACGAGTGGGGGATGTGTTTGAAGAGCACTTTGAAATTTTAAATCGCGGACGCTTCATCACTTTCTGGCTCGAAGTTTTAAACGAATCAAATCTGCCCGGTGCGGCGGGTTCGCGCGTGCTGACGCGCATCGCCAGCGGACAAACACGTTCATACACCTCGCGCACCTGGCTCACCCGTCGCGGACGATTCGACCTCGGCCCGACAACATTAACCACCAGCGATTATTTTGGTTTGTTTCAAAGCGCGCGCAAATTTCCTGCGCAAGAATCCATCACCGTGTTGCCCGCCATTTACGATGTGACTTCTTTTCCATATTTGCCCGGCCTGCTTTCGGGCGGACAAGTGATTCGCCGCAAATCCATGGACGTCACACCACATGCCTCGGGCGTGCGCGAATATGTGCCTGGCGATCCGCTCAAAAGAATCCACTGGCCCAGCACCGCGCGGCGCGCACGCATGATGGTTAAAGAATTTGAGCAAGACCCGCAATCTGAAATGTGGATTCTGCTCGACGTGCAATCTCGCGTACATGCCGAGCGCAAACAAGATGCGCCCGCGCCCACGCCAGAAACATGGCTTTTTGGCCGCCGTCCAAAATTTCAATTGCCACCCTCGAGCATTGAATATGCCATGAGCATCTCGGCCTCGCTCGCGCATTATTTCGCGCGCCAAAATCGCGCCGTGGGACTCGTCGCCGCGGGCCGCGCATACACCGTCATTCAAGCCGAGCGCAGTGAAAGACAAGAATCAAAAATTCTTGAAACGCTCGCCTTCCTCAGCGCCGATGGCCGCATGTCTATCGCCGCGCTGGCCGCCGCACAAGCGCGCCAACTTCCATCGGGCAGTGGCGTGGTGCTCATCACGCCCACCGTTTACAACGACATCCTCAACGCCGTAGACGATCTTCTGCGCCGCAATTTGCGCCCGGTCGTGATTCTTTTAATGA
>VFKQ01000147.1 GCA_009885445.1 Anaerolineaceae bacterium
CGCCGCCCCCCACGGCCACCTACACCCCCGAGCCAACACTCATCCCCACCGTCACACCGCCCGAGCCGATTACCTGCACCGATGACAGTTGTCTGCTCGCCTGCCTGACGCGCATCACTGAAGTGCTCGGCGAGCGCACCTTCGACCCCGTCAGCGAAGCCTTCGAGGATAACGAAAAACTCTACAAGATGGTCACCTACACCGTCGAAGGCGAAGCAATTACGCGCCCCAGCGAAGGCTTTGTGCCCAAAGATTATCAGGTCTACCAAAAAGACACCGCCGCACACCAGCGCATCTGGAATTATTTCCGCGCCATCCTGCCGCCCGAGCAACGCGTGTGGATCTCCAACTTCCAGATCTTCAGCGACGGCGACAGCAACATCCTCGCCTACGTGCGCCCTCTGCCAAACTCAGACAAGTGGATTCTCGCCGCCGACATTTTAGATTCCACCAACCCGCTCGACATGACCGAAACGCTCATCCACGAGTTTGGTCATTTGCTCACGCTCAACGTGGATCAAGTGTCTCAAAACGACGACTTCGTTTTCAACGGCGAACAAAACACAGCCGCCTGCCTCAACACCTTCGCCAGCGGACAAGGTTGCAGTAACCCAGATTCCTATATCAACCAGTTCTATCAACGCTACTGGAAAACAATATACAAAGAGTGGTTTGAAAACGTGGCCCTGCCCTCCGGTGACCGCCTCAACTTCAACCTCGTCGGCGCATTTTACGAACGCTATCGCGACCGCTTCGTCTCACCCTATTCAGCCTCGCACCCCGTCGAAGATATCGCCGAAACATTTTCCTTCTTTGTGCTCCATCCCAAACCGCGCGGCGACTCCATCGCCGACCAAAAAATACTTTTCTTCTACGAATACCCCGAACTCGTCAGCCTGCGCAACTACACCATCCAGGGCATGTGCACCTACGCCGGAAATTAATTCGTGAAAAAGTTTTTGCAGATTTTCCTCCCACTCTTGCTGACCTCCTTCGCCTGCCGCGCCATGCAGACAGACGTCCGCCCGACAGATTCACTCGCGACTGAATCCGCTTCACAGTCCGCGCCCGAAGCGGGTGAGCCCACCTATACGCCGACTCCCCGCCCGACTCCGCATCCCATCACCTGCGCAGCCGACGCATGTCTCGACGCATGTCTCACGCGTATCAATCGCGCACTCGAGACTCAGCCCTTCGACCCACTCTCCGAAGCATACGCGGGCACAGGCGCAAATTTAAATCTGACAAATTATCCTGTCGTTGGCGGCGTGCTCGGGGAGGCCGATGACTTGTATGTGCCCTCAGATTTTCGCACCTACCAGGAAGACCGCGCCGCACATCAACGCATCTGGGAATATCTGCAAGGCCTGCTCCCGCCCGCGCAAATGAAATGGATCGACAAATTTACGATCTTCACCGATGGACCAGGCAACTGGGCGGCGTGGGTTTCAGAAGGCCGCGATGATGACCGCTCGAACTGGACTCTCGCCATGGATGTACTCGACTCGGAAAACCCTGAAACTCTCACCTACGTCCTCGCCCACGAGCTGGGGCATCTGGTCACAATGAATACAGATCAAGCCCCGCAAACTGACATTTATCTGGGCTGGTATCAAAACGAAAAATTCTGCGCCACCTTTGCCAGCCCCATCGGCTGTAGTAATTCCGACTCTTACATCTATTCGTTTTACACCAGGTTCTGGGCAGACATTCTCACGGAGTGGCAGAACGACGTGGATCAAGTGCGCGTCAATTCGCCTGAAGAACACCGCGCGCTGGTGGATGCGTTTTACGAAAAATACCCAGAACAATTTGTAGACTATTACGCCGCCACCAATATGTATGAAGACATGGCCGAATCATTCATGTACTTTATGCTGAACCCGAAGCCCACCGGCAAAGACATCGGCGACCAAAAGATTCGTTTCTATTATGACTTTTCCGAAATGGTCGCCCTGCGCCAGCAATTTATTCAGGGCGTTTGTTCCTACGTTCAATAGTAAAATCGGCCCCATGACAAACACAAACCAACGCCTCACGCGCGGCAAAGGGATGCTCGAACCCTGGCTCGCGCGCCAGCGCGCCCAGCGCGCCAACACCCTGATTCCCGCCGAGTTGCGCTCAGGGAGCATCCTCGATATCGGCTGTGGATCGTATCCCTACTTCCTTTCGCATACCGACTTCGAAAAAAAATTCGCCGTGGACCAACTGCCGCCCAGCGACGAAGGCAAACAGCTCGGCATTCAGTGGCACACATTAGATTTGAACACCACGCCCAAACTGCCCTTTGAAGATAATTTTTTCAACGTGGTCACTTTGCTGGCGGTGGTGGAGCATCTTAATCCCAACAGCATGGCCGCTCTTTTTCAAGAAGCCTATCGCGTCCTGCGCCCGGGCGGCGTGGCCATCATGACCACGCCCGCCGCCTGGTCTGATGGACTGCTTAAATTCATGGCGCGCATCAACCTGGTCAGCAAGGAGGAGATTCACGAACACGTCTTCGCCTACACTCTGCCTTTGCTGGGCTGGTATTTTGGGCGCGCCGGCTTTGAGATGACCAAGGTGAATTTCGGCTATTTTGAATTTGTCTTCAACATGTGGGCAGTGGCGCGCAAGTAAATTAATGGCTCTTCAGTTTTTAACGAGAATCTTTTTTTCACCACAAAAGGTCACGAAGGTTTTCTGTTGAGTTTTTCCTTTGTGACTCTTTGTCTCCTTTGTGGTTGAAAAAGAATTATGACCATCCCCCCGCTCCCCATCCCCGAATCCTACTGGGTCGTCCCCGCGCGATTCTTAACCAGCGAGTACCCGGGCGCCTACAGCGCAGACAAAACCGCGCGCCGCATCGACGCCTTCCTCGAAGCGGGCATAGACACCTTCATTGACCTCACCCGACCCTCTGAATTAGAAACTTACCTGCCCGTCTTAAATGAACGTGCAGGTTACTATAGCCGCGAAGCGCGCTACTTCAATTTTCCGATTCGTGACCACGATGTGCCCTCGCCCGCGCAGATGAGCCTTATCCTCGACCGCCTGGACGCATTGCTCGCCGAAGGGCGCAACATCTGCGTCCACTGCTGGGGCGGCGTGGGACGCACCGGCATAGTCGTCGGCTGTTATCTTGTGCGTCATGGTCACACGCCCACAGACGCATTAGCTCAGATCGCGGAATGGTGGCGCACCGATCCGCGCCGCAGGTTTTATCCAGGCTCACCCGAAACCGAGCGCCAGGTGCAGTTTATTTTAAATTGGAGCAATGTCGCTCGATAAAACATTCGATTATTCCACATGATCGCTAGGAGTTTTTTGTATGAATATCAATCCGCATCTGCGTAAGCTGATATTGGCGGCGCTCAGCCTCCCCTTAATTGCCTGCATGGCCGTTTCTGGCCTGATTGCCACTGCCACACCCAGCCCAATTCCACTGACCTCGACAGCCACAACCAAGCCAACCCGAACACCCAAGCCCACAGCAACGATTACGTCCACACCATTTTATAAAGTTGAACCAGCCAGAGCGCCTGTCAGCGTGGCTGCAGGCGGTTTCAAATTTGTACCAGTCAAAGGGTATGATGTCGAAGAGAGCAACGGCGGCGCCTTTTTGCAAAGCGACGATGAAATGGTCATCATCTTGCTGGAAGCCTACGCCCCATCTAGCGGAATTAGCCTCAAGCGCCTGATGGGATTTGTACTTAATAACCTTGAGCAGAGGTATAAGAGCTTCAGCGCCACCGATCCCATCACTACTGAAGTTGGCGATGTCAAAAATATCAGTATAGATTTCACAGGCGAAGAAGATCACGACCCCATCGCCGGGCGGGTAACAATTTACGAGCCTTTAAATGGAAAACTCGTCTATCTGACGGTACTCGCTAAAGATGATCAGCGCTGGGAACGCGAGGGTCAAAAAGCCTACGAACAAGTGGCTGGCAGTTTATCCTTCCTTCCCATCGAACCCTGGCAGGCTTGCCCAATTCACACCAACCCAGGTTATGGCACGTCAGCAGATTACCCCATCCGCATTGGAGGTGGCCTTGCCCAGGGCGCCCCCCGCACCCGCGACTATCTGGACGCACTGCTCGGCCCACGCGGTGAGCTAGTTGAATATTTTCACAGCGGCAACGCCGAAGCCAACGGGAAAACCCTGGATGAATACACAATTATTTACGAGTCAACCTTCAGGAAACTTTATTTCGATATTTATGAATACGATAGTCTACGCGCCCCCTTAGGCATGCAATGTTCTGCGCGTCTGCCCGCCGCTGTGCGCTGAAAAAATTCCCCATTACCCCTGCTGATATAATCCCTGCCCACGGAGACAGTTTGGAAAATATAGAACCCATCGTAGAACCTTCAGCCACTCCAGAAGAGGAGTGGTTGAATTTAAAACAATTCCTGTATGAGCTTTTGCAAACCATTGCCCTGGCCGTTTTGCTGTACCTGGCCATCAACGCCATGTCGGCCCGCGTCCGCGTAGACGGCTCAAGCATGCAACCCACCCTGCAAAACGGCGAGTATGTGTTGGTCAGCAAAATATCATACAAATTGAGTCAACCACAATACGGCGATATCATCGTTTTCAAATTCCCCGGCGAAACCCCCGAGCAAGATTTGATCAAACGCATCATCGGAGTCCCCGGCGACATTGTTGACGCAGTCAACGGCGTCATAAAGGTCAACGGCATTCCGCTCACTGAACCCTACACCGCCGAAGCGCCCTTCTACAATAATCACTGGGAAGTGCCCGAGGGCATGCTCTTCGTGCTCGGCGACAATCGCAACGACTCCTCCGACTCACATGCCTGGGGCTTCCTGCCCATTGAAAACGTCATCGGCAAGGCCATCGTCATCTACTGGCCGCCCAGGGAATGGAAGTTGATCAACCACGTGGAAATGCAAACGCAACTTTCTGAACCCGTCGCCACCGCCACGTCGCAATATAAATGAAAGCGTCATAATGTCCCGCATCAAAGGCCTGGATTCGCTGCGCGCCATTGGATTCCTGCTTGTATTTCTTGTTCACATGCAGTACATCAACTTCGGCTGGGTCATGCAAATCTTTTTTGTCCTTTCAGGATTCCTAATCACAGGAATTCTGGTGGATATGCGGCGCGACCTGTCTGGCAGGGATTTCTTCGTTAAATTCTATGGGCGCAGGTTTCTGCGCATCTTTCCCCTCTATTATTTCTACCTGCTCCTGGCTGTGCTGGCAACACTTGTACTCGCCAGATTTGGATTTGGGGGCTTGCGCGGAAAGATTGATCTGCTTTTCTCCCTGCTACCCTCCGCTCTGCTTTACCTCTACAATTTCTTCACCTTAACCGCGCGGGATGTCTTTCCGATTACCCATCACTTGTGGTCGTTGTGTGTGGAGGAACAGTTCTATCTCATCTGGCCTGTGCTGATTTTTATCACCCGCGAGAAAAACTACAACAAGCTTTTTATTTCGGCCATTGCACTCGGCCTCATTTTCCGCGTTCTCTTTGCGCTGGCAAACCATGCAGGCTACCTGCCCGCATTTTCCGAAGGGCCTGCGCGCGCCATCTTTGTCTTGCCATTTTCACACCTCGACGCCTTCGGGCTAGGCGCCTATATTTCACAAAACAAAATCACAAACTCCAGCCGTCAATTCGGATTGCTCAGCCTGCTATTACCACTCATCGGTTTGCTTTACAATTTTCTTGTGTTGGGGCAATTCACCAATGTAAGCAGTCTGGGCTACCCCTACCTGATGGAATATGGATATCAATATACATGGGGATACAGCGTCGCGAACTATTGGGCCGCCGTGCTGATTGACGCCATCGCAAAGGAAGGCCTCTTCGAGCGATTCCTGTCGTTCAAGCCTCTGATCTACCTCGGCAAAATTTCATACGGCATGTATGTTTACCATTTGGGCGTCGTCTGGTTAATGTATCGGGTGCTGGTCGCAACCGTTCCCGACCCGAGCGAAGCGGTCATCTTCGCCACTGCTATTTTGCAGCTCACGGTCACCATCATCCTGGCCTCCATCAGTTATCGCTATTTTGAAATGCCCCTGCTGAATCTAAAAAACAAATATTTCCGCATCGCAGGCGACCCGCCCTATCTTCCCGCGCAACACGCTCAAAGTTGAATTAAATTATTGCCGCTCAACACTGGAAACCCATTCATCTTCCATTGCGTAATCCCGCCCTCCACCTGAATCACATTTAAATATCCACGCCGCTTCAAAACCGAAATTGCGATCATCGAACGGTTTCCGCTCGCGCATTGAATCGCCAGCGGCGCATCCTGCGCGAAGGGCAGTTCGTCCCACGCCACACGCCCGCCCTCAAAGTGGGTCGCGCCTGCGATGTGCCCATCCTCCCATTCAGAAAGGCGGCGCACATCCACCAATGTCACCTCATCGATTCGTTCACGCAATTCTTTCGCGCTCATACTCCGCACAATCTCAACTGGATATTCCCGCGCCCACGACTCAATGGCTCCTTCGAGATAACCAAGCACGTCATCGTAGCCAATGCGGATTAACTGCCGCATCACCTCCGCCCTCTCAGCGGGCGACTCACCGAGGAGCACGATTCTGCTCCCAAACGGAATCACCCAACCCGCCCAGACGACGAGCGGCGCGTCGACGCGGATGCCATATGCGCCCGGGATATGTCCCGCGCCAAATTTTTTCTGGTGACGCACATCCAGCACCACAACCCCCTCGTCCATCAACGCCTTAACTTCCGCCGCGCCAAGCGGTTTCAAAATGGGCACGCCGCCCAAAATCTTTGCCCCTCGTTGATTGATGGCGCGCATATATTTGTAATATGTCGGGTACGCGGGCAGTCCCTGCTGTGAACGCTTGAAAAATTCCTCTTCGCTCATCGCTTGCGCCAGCGGATTCAATTTGCGTTCACGCCCGATCGTCGTCGTGCGTTCGGAGGAGGCTGGCGCAACACAAAACGATCCCGCACCGTGCGTGGGAAAAACATTCACTTCATCCGGCAGTTTCAACAGTTTGTCGTGAATGGTGTGATACAGCTCATGCGCCAGCCCATGTGTGTGCTCGTGCCCGAGCAAATCCGTGCGCGCCGCGCCGCCGACGATTAACGCGCCGCCGCTGAACAGCGCCGAGGGAGTCTTCCCGTCCGCTTCAACGACGAGGAATGAAATATGCTCGTGCGAATGGCCGGGCGTTGTCATCACGCGGATTTGGAACGCGCCCATGTCAATCACGCTCGAGTCGTCGAGCGGCGCATGCTCGAAACCCAGCCCCGCCGTGGCGCTCGCGCCGATTAGTGCGCCCGTCTGTGCCGCGAGTTCGCGGTTGCCCGAGATGAAGTCTGCGTGCAGGTGTGTGTCGAGCACATGCGTCAGCGTGAGTCCGCGCTCGGAGGCGGCGGCCACATAACGGTCCACATCACGAAGCGGGTCAATCAACACGGCGCGCTTGGTGTCGTGCGATCCAATCAGGTAGGCCGAGTTGCCGAGTCCAGAATCCACAAAAGGTTCGATGAAATAGGGGCTGTCCATCAGGTGATTATAATGCGTTGCTGAAGTTGTATAATGGGGATAGGAGTTCCTATGAGCATGACGCTTGATACAAAATCCATCACCGAGACGTTGAACCGCGTGCCCATCATGCCGCTCGACTTGGGGCCGGTGGAGGACGTGAAGGTCAACCGCTCCGCCGTCGAGCGCCGCGCCGACTCGATGACGAAACGCCGCACGGTGAAGCGCGAGTGGCAGGCCGCCTGGCAGTTGCAGGTTGCGCGCGTGATTGACTTGACGACTCTCGCGGGCGACGACACGCCCGGCACGGTAGAGCGTTTGTGCGCGAAAGCGCGCCAACCCATTCGCGCCGAACTGCTCGAAAAACTCGGCGTGACCCAGCCCATCACCACAGGCGCGGTGTGCGTCTATCACGGCATGGTCGAATCCGCCGTCGACGCGTTGGCGGGTTCGGAGATTCCTGTCGCCGCTGTCTCCACGGGTTTCCCCGCTGGACTCAACCCCTTCAAACAAAAAATTCAAGAAATCGAAGCCTCGGTGAAAGCGGGCGCGAGCGAAATTGACATCGTCATCTCCCGCCAACATGTGTTGACTCAAAACTGGCAGGCGTTGTACAACGAAGTGAAAGCCTTCCGCGAAGCCTGCGGACCCGCGCACATGAAATCCATTCTCGCCACGGGCGAACTGGGCACGCTGAAGAATGTGATGCGCGCCAGTTATGTATGTATGCAGGCAGGCTCGGACTTTATCAAAACGTCTACGGGCAAGGAGCCAGTCAACGCAACTCTCGAAGTGAGTCTCGTCATGCTGCGCGCCATCCGCGATTATTACGAGCAGACGGGCTACAAAGTTGGCTTCAAACCTGCGGGCGGAATCCGCTCGGCGAAAGTGAGCGTGGACTGGCTGATCATGATGAAGGAAGAACTCGGCGACGAGTGGATGCAACCGCACCTGTTCCGCATCGGCGCGAGTGCGTTGCTGAATGATATTGAGCGCCAACTGGAACACTTCGCCTATGGGCGATATTCGTCCATGCAGTATCAAGCGTTGGGGTAAAAGGCTAAGCAATTGAAGTCAAAAATTACAAGTGCAATCCCCGTCATTTTTCTAGCATTTGGTTTGCTCTATTTTCTGGAGCCCGTCCTATCAGCCTGGCTCGAAATTGTGAACCCGGTTATTGCTCGAACGGTTTTTCTCCCTCTGGATTGGATCTCGTTTATTCTGACGCTACCTCTTGCCATGACCGTGGCTTCAATTATTCCTGGTGATACCGGGTATTTTCATGCTGCTAATTCCAGAGATTATCTGTTCCTTGTGGTATTCCTGTTTTATTTGACTTACTATGTCAGAGTTGTTCGATTTGAACCTGCAGATACTCAAAAGAGATTCGCGGCCACACCCTTGATTATTTTTCCTCTCTTATTTGTTCTCATGATTCCTCTCGGATTTACAACGGTTGATCGGCGCGTAAATTCCTACCCCGTCGGCGGAAAGTCGTTATTAATGATGGCTGGAGGCGCGACAACGGTTAGAGATGAAGCAATTCAACTAATGAACAGCTCAACAGCGAAGGAACCTTCATGGTCAGAACTTCCTCCTGCTTTACAGAAAATCCGCGGGTTTGTTGTTATAGAACACGATAGGAAAACAGTCGTTTTAGGTCTTGGCAGGGCATATAGCTTGGCTGATGAATTTGGATTCATTTTTCAAACCGATAACGATGCAAAACCCAATTCGCTTTACCTAGAGAGATTTGATTTTCACCGTTATTGGAAATTGGCAGATGGGGTTTACTTTTATGAGGTCGATTGACCGAAATCAGGAATAAAACCATGAAACACTTCCTCAACCCCGAAACCATTTTCGCCCCTGTTGGCGGATACATGCACCAAGCCGAGATTCGCGGCGACGAATGCCTGCTGATCATCTCCGGCCAGATAGGCATGCGCAAAGATGGAACTATTCCTGAAGACTCGCTTGAGCAATTGGATTTGGTCTTTGAGAACATTAAGAGCAATTTGCAGGCCGCGAACATGGAGATGAAAGATTTGGTCAAGGTCAACTACTATCTCGTCGGCGAATGGGACAATGCCAAGCGCCGCGAACTTGTCGCCGCGAAGATGGGCGGGCACAAGCCGTGTTCCACTTTGGTATATGTGGTCGCGCTGGCTAATCCCAATCTCAAAGTTGAAGTGGAAGCCTGGGCAAGCCGTGAAAAGGAATAAGCAATGACAGTAGCAGAAGTTCTGAACACATTAACCTACGGCGTCGCTCCCGAGACCGCCAAGCCCGCGCAGGAATGGCTGGACGCGCACAAGGGTCACTTCGGACTCTTCATCAACAATGAATGGCGCGAGCCGTCATCGAAGGAATGGTTCGATTCTATTAATCCCGCCAACAAACAAAAATTGGCAGACATTGCACAAGCAAGTGATGAAGATGTACATGATGCAGTGAAAGCGGCGCGCAAGGCATTTGCAAAGTGGAGTCAATTATCGGGTCATGCGCGCGCGCGTTATCTGTATGCCATCGCGCGCCAAATTCAAAAAAACTCGCGCCTGTTCGCCGTGCTCGAAACGCTCGACAACGGCAAGCCCATCCGCGAGACGCGCGACATCGACATCCCGCTCGTCGCGCGTCATTTTTATCATCACGCCGGTTGGGCGCAAATTATGTCCACTGAGTTGCGCGGCTACGAACCCGTCGGCGTCGTCGGGCAGATCATCCCCTGGAATTTTCCTTTGCTAATGTTATCGTGGAAGATCGCGCCCGCGCTCGCGATGGGCAACACCGTTGTGTTAAAGCCCGCCGAGTTTACTTCGCTGTCCGCGCTGTTGTTCGCTGAAATTTGCGGAAAAATTTTACCGCCCGGCGTTGTAAACATCATTACCGGAGACGGACGAACCGGCGCGGCGCTGGTCAATGCGGATGTGGACAAGATCGCTTTCACCGGCTCGACGGACGTCGGCCGCATCATCCGCAAGGCGACGGCGGGTTCGCCCAAAAAAATCTCGCTCGAACTGGGCGGTAAGTCCCCGTTCATCGTCTTCGACGACGCGGATCTCGACTCCGCCGTTGAGGGCGTGGTAGATGCGATCTGGTTCAACCAGGGAGAAGTATGTTGCGCAGGTTCGCGTCTGCTCGTGCAAGAAGGCGTGGCCGAAAAAATGTATGCAAAACTAAAAGTGCGCATGGAAAAACTGCGCGTCGGCGACCCGCTCGATAAAGCCGTGGACATCGGAGCAATCATCGCGCCGGTCCAATTGCAGAGAATCGAACAACTTGTTCAGCAAGGCAAAGATGAAGGCGCGGATATATGGCAACCTTCATGGTCCTGCCCCACCGAGGGATATTTCTACCCACCCACATTGTTCACCAACGCGGCGCCGGCCTCCACGATCGCACAAGTAGAAATCTTTGGCCCTGTGCTGGTCGCAATGACTTTTCGCACGCCCGAAGAAGCCGTTAAGTTGGCGAACAACACGCGCTTTGGTCTCGCCGCAACTATCTGGAGCGAAGACATTAATCTCGCGTTGGACATCGCCACGCAGGTGAAGGCGGGAACGATCTGGATTAATTCTACAAACTTATTCGATGCCGCATCTGGATTTGGTGGCTATCGTGAATCGGGATTTGGGCGCGAGGGCGGGAAAGAAGGGTTATACGAGTACGTGAAAAAAGTAAAAGATGAAAACGGAAAGATGAAAGATGAAAGAAAATCAAAGACAAAGAAAAAAGCCCCTGGTAACGGGCTTCATCCTTCATCCCTTCGACAAGCTCAGGGCATCGCTTTCATCCTTCATCCTTCGATAGACCGCACCGCTAAACTTTTCATCAACGGCAAACAAGCCCGTCCCGATAGCGGCTATTCGATTGAAGTGAATGATGTAAACGGGAATTTGATCGGCGAAGTGGGCGCGGGGAATCGGAAGGACTTGCGCAACGCCGTCGAGGCCGCACGCGGGGTTGCGGACAAATGGTTCAAGGCGACGGGGCACAACCGCGCGCAAATTTTATTTTATCTCGGCGAGAATCTCGCCGCGCGGACGGACGAGTTTGCGCGGCGCATCAGCCAGCAAACCGGCGCGGACGCTGAATCCGCTTTGAGCGAGGTCGGAGCCGGAATTGAGTCGCTCTTTACAGCGGCGGCCTGGGCCGATAAGTACGACGGCGCAATCCACAACACACCCATCCGCAATGTGACTCTGGCCGTGCCCGAAGCCGTCGGCGTGATGGGAATTTTATTGCCCGACGATAAACCATTGCTGGCGTTGTGCAAATTGGCCGCGTCTGCGCTGGCGATGGGAAATGTGCTGGTCGTTGTGCCCTCCCCCGTTGCGCCGTTGAGCGCCACGGATTTTTATCAACTGCTCGAAACATCCGATGTGCCCGCTGGAACATTTAATATTGTCACAGGGAATCGAGATGAGTTAGCGAAAACTTTATCGGAGCACGATGACGTGGACGGAATTTGGTACGCCGGCCCGCCCGAGGGACGCAAGGCCGTGCAAACCGCGTCGGTGGGCAACATGAAACAAACCTGGGTGATGCCCGCGAACGGTGACCTGCCCGAGATGGATGAGATTTTGCGTCACGCGACGCAGGTAAAAAATATTTGGGTGCCGTATGGGGCGTAGAACAAAATAGGTCGCTCTAAAGCGTGACCTATTTAGTTACCTCGGCCTATGAAATCTTCTGGATGTTAGTGGGGTTGATGATCGAAATCTGGAGCATGCCCAAAATTTTCTGCGCCTCCACATCCAACTCCACCCAGTAAAAACTGCGATGGTCGGAATAGGGATCGATCTTGAAGACCGACCCCTCATACCAACCTTGTCGCTCTCCAAACTTCGCATCCAATTGAATGCGAACACGATCGCCGACGCGAATCTCCTCAGCCATCTACTTGCGGCGACCCCATAACCACAGCCCTACGCCAACGAGCATGGTGATGGCGCCATTCGTCACCCAACGCGAATCGCCAGACATGGGACTGCCCAGCAGAATGTTCAGTCCCTGCAAGAGCCAGACCAAGCCCGATAAAAACAATAGAATCCCTAAAATAGTGAGTGCACGTTTCATTTTTTCTCCAATTAAAGAATTTGCCTGCGGACTATTTTACCCGACCCGACTCGGCGCACGCATTAAATGAGCCGCCCAAATTTGGGCGGCTCATTATCGGACCGTATAACGGGTTGCGCCACGAGGCGCATTTTCTACGGGACGGCAAAACCGCCCGGCGCAATCAAGACGCTGTGCCAGTACAAACTTCCATCGCCGCGCTGAGTCACATACAAGATGGCTTCATCCGTGCCGTTCAGTCCCCAGCCCGAGACAAACAAGGCCAGCGACTTGGCCGCGTCGAGGCCCATGATGCTGTACGGATTCAAGCCGCCGAGCAAAGTTGTTAAATCTTTGCTGGCATTCGCCACAAGATTCGGACTCGCCGAGATGTAATTCGTCTGCAATTGAGCGATGGCCTGGTCGGGCGGATAGGCCGTGCCTTGCGATTGCCAGAAGGCAAAGCCGAACGAGACGTCCATCATGGTTTGCAATGCGCTGAAGTTACGCGCATTCAACCTGTCTACGACCGATTGCGCAAAGTTGGCCGGGTCGCTGACGATGGACGTCGTCCACGCAAACGTGGATATGATCTGCGAGAAAACAGCAGACTCAGCGACCATGTCAAACACGGGAGGCGGCGTGGGATATGCGCCCGGGTTGGTGGAATGCAGGACGAAGTTCAGTGTCACGCAGGTGGAGCTGCCGGCACGGAAAGCGGAGTAGGCCACTACATCGTAAATATTTCCAGCCGCGCCCTCCTGACCGGTCTCCTTCAGGAATATGTTGCCATTAATCGTGACCGTCTCAGATGCGCTGACCAGCTTCGACGATTTACACGCCGCAACATTCTCGGTGACGGTGGCCTCGACGTATTTTTCATTCAGATTCGTGCCCTGCGCAAAAGACAGGTCAATGCGCCGGTAATTATTATTCTGGCTGGGCTGATCCTCCAGACGCGGCGGATACTTGAATTGGAAACCGTAGTACGAATTGGTATACATCAACCAGTCGCCGACTAGGTTGGGCGTGGGCGTAAAAGTGGGAACCGGCGTCAGCGTGGGGTTCGGCGTTTGTGTGGGCGCGAGCGTTGGAACCGCAGTGGGCGCTGGCGTATTAGTCGGCACACTCGGCGCGGGGCTGGCGCTGGTATGCACGATGCGCGGCGCGATCCACAGTGCGCGGTCACCTGAGGAGGAGCCATTGGCAAGGATGGTCAGGATGAAACGCACGTTCTGTCCGACCAATGAGGCGAGATCGAGATCAACGTTCACGGACGCGCCATCGTTGCGTTCGCGCGCGGCCCACAGCGTGTTGATCGGACCCGTGCCAATTTGATAATCGAGACGATAGAACACGTCACAGGCTGTCGCATTAAACTGGCAAGCGAGTGTTGTTTGGAATCTGTCGCCGCTTTGCACCACGTATGCAGGGAAGGCGCCTTGAATCCAACCATAATCAATCGCTTGCGGTGATGTGAGAATCGCGGGGCGCGCGTCGCTGGCGCCGTTCTCTACTTGCGGATTGTTGAGCGCGAGGGCGAATCCGCTGGGAGCGCCGTCGGTGCCCGGGCAGGCGAGTGCCCCCGCGCCGCTCGTCCATGTGGCGGCGCACAGGTTCGCGGCGAAGTCGAATCCGCTTGAGCTAGAACCAGCTACATTAATTTTGACCCAGAACGGGGTAGTCCCGTTCGCGCCGATTCCGAAGAATCCGCCGCTCGGGTTGCGCAGCATCCAGAAGCCTTGATAGATTCCATTTGCGGCGGGCGCGGTCAGGTAGGCAGAGATGTCTATGCTGCCGCCGGGCGGGATGCTGCCCGAAAGCGGGGTGGAGGGCGCGCCGCCCATTTGGTCGCCGCTGATGAAGGTGAGGCTGTAGGAGGAGTTCCACGTGCAGGTGCCGGCGTTGCGCATGCGCCAGGTTTTGACAAAGGTTTGATTCGGCGCGATGACGGTGTTATCGGGCACGGTTACATCGAGTACAAAATCGGCCTTGTCGCAAGTGGTGGGCGGAGGCAATGTGGCGGTTGGGCTGGGCGTGAATGTGGCTTGCACGGGCGTGGGCGTGGAGGTGGCGTTGCCGGTTGGAGTGTAGGGGCGCACAATGCGCGGCGCAATCCACAAGGCGCGGTCACCTGTAGCGGGCCCATAGGCTGAGACAATCAGCACAAGCTTAATACCCTTCTTGTAAGCATAAGGGCTGAGGTCTATGTCGGCGCGATAAAACGAGCCGTCATATTTTTCGCGGAATTTCCAAATGGTAACCAGGTCAAGATTTGGCGTCAGATAATCCAACTCGAATTGCACGTAGCAACTCGTGGCGCCATACTCGCAACCGATCAACGCTTGAAAACGGTCGCCGGGGAAAATATCCATTACAGGGAAGACGCCCATGATGACGCCGTTATATTTATCTTGCGGCACGGTCAGCAGACCAGGGACGCCCGCGGCGGTGCCATTTTCGAGAATGGGATTTTCCATGCGCAAAACGTAGCCATATTGTTGCACCGATTGTTTAAACGGGCAGGGAATTGGGCCGCCGTCATAATGCCAGGTGGCGGCACACACAAAGGCCGTGAAATCGTAGGCTTCGATCATCGGTGCCGAGACGTTAATGTCCACCCAAAAAACGGCGCTGGCCGTGGAGCCAATGCCAAACAAGGTTCCCGCCGCATTCTTTAATTTCCAATTGCCGCGAAAATGTCCAGCCGCTGAAGGGGCTATCATCTGCACAGAAAGGTCAATCGTCGCGCCCGGCGCGACAGATGTTGAAAAATTAACCGAAGACGGCGCGCTCATCTGATCGCCGCTGACATAGGCGAGCGTGTACGCCGTCGTCCATGTGCAGGTGCCATTATTTTTGAGTCGCCAGGTTTTGGTAAACGGCGTGTTCACTGACAGCGTGGTGCCATCCGGCACGGTCACGTCCATCACGAAGCCAGCCGCGTCACACGAGGCCGCTTCAACACGGTTAACCCCCGGCGAAGCGGCGGGAATTAATTGACTGACCAGCACAATTAATAAAACAAAGCTGGCATAATTTTTTTTAGCAAACATCGAAGCCTCCTGAAAACACACGGGCATTATTCAAAAAATATCGCGCCCTGTGCGTGAGAAGATGATAAAGCCAGCGAAAATTTTGAGCATGGCAGTAACATTTCAAAAGGGCAAAGTGGCAGGTAGGGGAATCTGCTAATCTTCGCGAATTTACGCTAATCGGTTTTATTTTCGCGAAGGTTGGCGTAGATTGGCAAATAAAAAATTTCTTGTAAGTTCGCACTATAATCGCCTCATGCCGCGCACCATTTTGCACCTCGACCTCGACGCCTTCTTTTGCTCCGTTGAAGAAACGCGCGACGAATCCCTGCGCGGCAAGCCCTTCGCCGTCGGCGGCAAACCAGACGAGCGCGGCGTCGTCGCCTCCTGCTCCTACGCGGCGCGCGCGCTCGGCATCCGCAGCGCCATGCCCATGTCGCGCGCCGTGCGCCTGTGCCCAACGCTAATCATCGTCTCTGGGCGGCACAAACTTTACAGCGAAGTCTCTGAGCAAGTGATGACGAGACTGCGCGACCTGACTCCCTTCGTCGAGCAGATTTCCATCGACGAGGCCTTTCTCGACATCTCAGACATGGCCGAACCCCGCGCGCGCATCGCCTCCGCGCTTCAAGCGGGTGTGCGCGACGAGTTGCATTTACCCAGCTCGATCGGCATCGCCGCCAACAAACTCGTCGCAAAAATCGCCAACGAAGTCGGCAAAAAATCGGCCAAAGGAAATGCCCCGCCCTTCGCGCTGACAATTGTCCCGCTCGGCCAAGAGTCCGCGTTCCTCGCGCCCCTGCCCGCCGACATGCTCTGGGGCGTCGGCCCAAAAACCGAACAGCGACTCGCCTCGTTGGGCATACACACCATCGGCGACATCGCCCGCTGGCCCGAAGCAGATTTGATTCAGCGCTTCGGCGAACAAGGCCGCGAACTGGCCCGTCACGCGCACGGGCTGGACGAACGTCCCATCGTCACCGAGCGCGAGACCAAGTCCATCAGTCAGGAAGTCACTTTCAATAAAGATGTGCGTGACGATAAGATTTTGCTCAAGACAATTCAGGAACAATCTGCTGAAGTGGGGCGGCAATTGCGCAAAAACAATCTGGCGCCGGGCACCATCAAATTAAAATTACGCTGGCCCGATTTCGCGACCATCACGCGCCAGACCACCCTCCCCCAACCCAGCGACCAGGACGCAGAAATCGCCTCGGCGGCGCAGGCCCTCCTAAAGTCCGTGCGGCGAAGCGGGCAGGCCGTGCGCCTGATCGGCGTGGGAGTCAGCGGTCTGCGTCCGCCCATCCGCCAGTTGGAATTATTCAACGAGAGCGGAGAAAAGTCACGCCGTTTGCAATCTGCGTTGGACGAAATCAAGGAAAAATTTGGCGAGAGCATCATCCAGCGCGGAGAAAGTTAGGCAATCCACAGATTACGCTGATTTCGCCGATTTTTTTAATCTGCGGATTCTCTATCGTACATGAAGTCTAAATTACATAGGCTCAAGCCGCCGTCCTCGGCGGCGTTTTGCGAGTAAATCTTGCGCCGAGGACGGCGCAAGGAG
>VFKQ01000041.1 GCA_009885445.1 Anaerolineaceae bacterium
CCAGCGCCACGCGAAAACCGAAGTTGATCCAACGGTCGTGCGGGCGATTGTAGTCGCGCCCGGCAACGCGCGCGCGGCCTCCATCGAAGTCCCACGAGCCGCCGCGCAGGCCCAGAGTTTCACGACCTTTACTGTAGAGGTTTGCTTGCCACTCAAAAACGTTGCCGCTCATGTCCCAAATGCCTGTTTCCTTGGTGCGCCCGAGCGGATACATGCCTGCGGGGGTGGTGCGGTTAATGCCGCTTTCTGCAGTGTTGGCGTAACGAACAATCTCTTCTCCTTTCTTAATTTCGCCCCAGGCATAAGTGCCTTTGCCTGCGGCCAAAGCCCATTCCTTTTCAGTCGGTAAGCGAATTTCAGCAGGGCGCGGCAATTTATTCTTGCACTCTTCCAGTTCATCCCAATGCGTCAACATCCATTTGCAATATGCGTTGGCTTCAAACCATGAAAGGCCAACGACAGGGACTGTGCCACGGGCAATACCAAAGCGCGGGTCATTCCAATAACGCGGGAGGATTACGCGGCCATCGGGGGAATCCTCTTTGTCTTGCTGGGCTTTTTTCAGCCAATCCAAGCCTTGCCTGCCCCAAGTTTCTTTCATGCGTTTCCCGCTTTCATCATACTGTGGAAAGTCCAGCCAATATTTTTCGTCCGCAAAATCGGGCGCATCGAGGAAGCGTTTGTATTGCAGATTGGTGACGAGGTGTTTGGCGATGTGGAAAGGCGGGGTCGCCACGATGGGGGCAAATTCATACAGGTCATCGGGGAGGTGGCCGAGTTCGTCGAGGGTGTCGGCGGCGGAGGCGCGTTCACGAATGCTTAACGCCCCACTCTGCACCAACTGCTCCAGCCCGCTTAAGATACGCTTTTTAACCGCCAGTTCTTCACCAAACCTTCGGCTATATAGTGTCATCAAATCTCCCGCCAGCCAGAGCGCGCGCCAATCTTTTTCGCTCATTTTCTTGGGACGTTTGGCCGGAGCCAGATTATCAAGAATATCCTGCATGCCGCGGCGATCCGGTTTGCGGTCAAAACACAAATGCTCACCCATCAACATGATAACTTCACGCCAGCGGTCAGGGCTTTTATCCATCAGCGCGCGCACAGCCTTGCCAAGTTCATCTTCAAGCAATAAATGCTGACCCGCGAGATATTCCTCAAAGGTTAAATGCGGAAAGGCATAAATCCGACGCGGTGGCGCGTTCCGTGAGGCTTTTGGCGGAGTGATCGTCCCTTGAAGCATCAACAAGCCATTCGAACTGCGGCAAGAATCGAGAAAGGTTTGCACTTTTTGGGGATCGTTGAGATAGACCTGTAAAGTTCCGCTCAACAGATCCTCTGTGACCAGCGCCGCACCGCCCCCGCCTTTGTCGCTGTCATCGCGGCCCTCGTGCGCCCGGTAGGCAATTTCATGCAGAGCGTCATGCAGTTTGCCCTGCGAAGTTAACTCCAGCGCGTCGAGCAAACTTCGTTTTTGTGTTTTCCCCGAGACGGTCCGCTCCGTTTCCCAGCGCAGTAAAAGCAGGTCGGTACATTTTTCGTACACCTGCGCGCGTGTATCGGGCAAGTCGCCGTAATTCGTATGCACTACTGCCATCATGGTCAGAATAATCGCGTAAGGAGCAATTTCGTTCAATCGGCGGCGATCGCCTGGGCGCAGGGTAGCGAGTAGCTTTCCGAGTTTCTTTTCGTAGTCAGCACGGCGTGTAGGGTCAATGCGAATGTGTTCGTTGTGCCAGGCTTTCACAAACTGCTCAATCTTTTCCTGACTCAGCAGGGCAAGTTCGTAGGTCGGCCAGCCGGTCAACTGCCATTTGGCATCTTGATAGGAATACGTCCGGCACGTAACGAGAAAACGACTGGCTGGGTTACGGCTGTATTTTTCAACGAAATCTTCCACAGCTTCCACCACCACTGGGCGCAAATTCAGGTCGGCCACTTCATCCAGCCCATCGAACAAAACCAGTCCACCCTCGCGCTCCAACACCTTCAAAATGGAGGTTGCAAACGCGGCAAAAGCTGGGCGCTCCTGCTGTTCGCTCTCAAGAACCTTTTGAATGAATTTTTCAATTAAATCTGCCGATCCCTTTTTCTGCTCCGCTGGAATCGTTTCTGCCAGTCGCCCGAGAGGAACGATGACAGGCAAAATCACGCCACTCGGCCAATTGGGGAGCAGGCTTTGAATATTTTGAGAACGATCCATGGCGGCTTGCGCCATCTTTAACGTCAGATAGCGGACATAGGTGGATTTTCCTGTGCCGGGTAACCCAAGTAATACCGCCCGTCTTGTGGGCGAATTCGCCAAAGCCTCCAAAGCAGACAAAGGGCGTGTTTTCTCACGAAAAGACGCTAAAGGATCTTTGGATTCTTTCTCCGTATCCTGTTCCACTTCATGTGATGCTGTGGTATCTAGGGAAACATATAATGTATCAAGGGATAACTGTCCGCGGTTTGGGTCGCCTGCTAGTTCATCCATGCCCACCAATCTTACGGCTTGGCAATCTCCTATTAAGGCGCGTAAATAATTCTCTCTCGCATCATTTGAATCAATAGTTGGCTTTGATCCTTTTTTCTCCTGCCGTTCTGACGCTTCAGGGTCTGATTGTTCTCGATTTTTTATTTGCGGTCTATGCAAAAATATCTGCACAACATAGGTCAGCATGGATACTATAACAATAATATAAACCAATGGGATGAGGGCGGTCGGAATAAAATTCCCCAGTATTCCGAAAATCAACAACGCAACCACCACAAATGCAAATCCGGCTGTCATCTTGCCAGCCAGCGTATTGAGGGGTTCTTTCAATTGCTCAAAGATTTTATGCCACATAAGAGCGCTCCCTTAAACTGTATGGGGTAATCATTGAAATTCTCAGGTCAGTTTAGCATAAAAACACTTTTTCAGCCCGGCAACAAATCAAATCGCCGCCTCTTCGGCGGCAACTTGTCAACAATTCTCTGAACTGATTACTGATTACTGACCACTGATTACTGACCACTGACCACTGACCACTGACTCACTGACCACTGATCACTGCCCCCAACCAAGCCTGCCTCTCCTCCCCGGCCTTCTCGTTCAGCCCATGCCCGGCCTCGTACCACTTCATCTCCTTCGGCTCGCGGGCGGCGGCGAAGAATTCCTCGGCGCGCTCCTTGGGCACATGCGGATCGTTGTCCGCGAATTGAAACAGAATCGGCGCGGGCGCGAGATTGGCCACATGTGCAATCGGGTCAATCGGCGCCATCTCACGAATAAATGTTTCGCGTTCTTCACCCTGTAATTTCGGCAAATATAAATACCAATCCGGGAAGCGCGGCGTGGCGGCCATGAGCACATAATGCGTTGGGCGTTTGTCGAGACTGCCCGCCAGCGCGCCATACATCCCGCCGAAATCGTGGCCCACCAACGCAAAGCGACTCGCGTCCACGCCCGGCTGGGCCAGCAGATAGTCCATGAAGCGGCGCAAGTTGACCACCTCCTCCAGCGAGTTGCGCATATCGTCTGCTTGTGTGCGCTTGAGGAAGAAGTCGCGGTCCGACCAGAGCGTCTCCACCAGCAGGCAGGCCGCGCCGTGACGGGCCAGCGCCTCGGCTTCGTGCTCGAATTGGGTGCGATTCGAATCCGCTGATTCAGATTCATACCAATGCACAAACAGAATCGCCGCGCACGCAGTGTCTCCTTCGGGACGAATCAATTGCGCCATGCGCCGATAGCCAAACGGCGTCTCGAACACCAACAGCGACTGCTCGAGTCCGCTTTCGGGGCGGCGCACCAACAGGCGCACGTCCTGCGGATTCAGTGGCGGGTAATTTTGTATTTGCTTCAACATCTGTCGCTCCTCTAAAAAATAATCTTGCGCAAATTATAAATGCGCAGATAATTATTGACACCCTTTTCTAGAGGGGTATACTTCACGCAAAAGGAGCCAACATGCTCGACATCAATCTCATCCGCGAAAACCCAGACCTCGTGCGCAAGGCGCTCAGCGATCGGCAGGACAAACCATCTGCAGTGGATTCGATTCTTGCGCTCGACTCACAGCGGCGCACATTGCTCTCGGAAGCCGAGACTCTCAAAGCGCAGCGCAACGCCGTCTCGAAAGAAATCGGCCAATCGAAGGAGGCACCCGCTCGGGGCGCGAAGATTGAAGCGATGCGCATCGTCGGCGACAAAATCGCGGCGCTGGATAAATCCCTCGAAGCGGTCGAGTCGGACTTGAAGCGGATTCTGTCCGAGTTGCCGAATCTGCCCGACGCGCGTACGCCCTACGGAAAAGACGAAGCCGAAAACGTGGTGCTCAAAACGGTGGGCGCGCCGCGCAAATTTGACTTCACACCGCAAGCGCACTGGGACATTGGCCCCGCGTTGGGCATCATTGATTTTGAACGCGGCACAAAATTAACCGGCTCGCGTTTTTATGTGTTGAGCGGCGCGGGCGCGCGATTGCAACGCGCATTGATCGCATGGATGTTGGATTTACATATTCGACAAGGTTATCGCGAACAATATTTGCCGTTCATGGTGCGCACGGCCACCGTGTATGCGGCGGGACAACTGCCAAAATTTGCAGACAATTTATACAAAGACCACGAGGATGATTTTTATTTTGTGCCCACCGCCGAAATTCCGCTGACGGGTTTGCACATGGACGAGAGTCTCGAAGAGGCGACTCTGCCGCGAATGTACACCGCGTACACGCCGTGCTTCCGCCGCGAAAAAATGAGCGCGGGCCGCGATGTGCGCGGCATCAAGCGCGGACATCAGTTTGACAAAGTGGAAATGTATATTTACTGCAAGCCCGAAGAGTCGGAGGCGATGCATTTGAAAATGTTGCAGGACGCCGAAGAGACTTGCGCGCAACTTGAAATTCCGTATCGCGTAAAACAATTATGTACCGGCGACATCGGCTTCGGCGCAACGCTGACGTATGACCTGGAGCTGTGGGCGCCCGGCTGTGACGAGTGGCTTGAAGTTTCGTCGGTTTCAAATGATTCTGATTTTCAGGCGCGGCGCGCGAACATCAAGTATCGTCCTACTGAGGGCGGCAAGCTGAAACTTTTGCACACGCTCAACGGCTCGGGCCTGGGCCTGCCGCGCACATTGATCGCCGTGATGGAAAATTATCAGCAAGCCGACGGTTCGATTCATGTCCCCGAAGTGCTGCGCCCGTGGATGGGCGGCGTGGATGTGATTCGGGCGTAACGAAAATTCCGCCGCTTGTTCGAATCGACCCGCCCTTCGACTGCGGGAGTACCTCCGCTCACATCTTCCCGATGCACTTAGGCGAGGGCGGTGGATTATTTCATAATGGAAAATAAAAAACATGCCCCCCATTGACTTTCTCACCCTCTCTCAAATCGCCCTGCAAACTTTGACCTTGTTCATCTTAATCGTCGGCCTGCTGGGATTAATCGTGCCCGTGTTCCCGGGCCTGGTCATCATGTGGCTGGCGACTCTGGTCTATGCGCTCGTCCAAGCCGCCAGCGGACTGATGACCGGCTGGGACTGGACTCTGTTCGTGCTGATCAGCGCGCTAATGGTCATCGGCAGTTTTGCCGATAACTATATCATCGCCAAAAAAATGGTCAATCACAAAATTCCGTGGCGCTCGATTCTGATTAGTTATGCGGCGGGAATCATCGTCAGCCTGTTCGCCACGCCGCTGATTGGTCTGCTGGCCTCCCCGCTAACCTTGCTCGGCGTCGAATATTTGCGCCTGAAAGATCGCGACCTGGCCTTTGAATCGGCGCGCGTCTTTCTCATCGGCTGGGGCGCATCCTTCGCCGCGCGCTTTGCGATTGGCGTGTTGATGATTATTTTTTGGGGGCTGTGGGCGTTTGTGTAGGAGCCGTGGGATTCCATCCAATAGGCGGAGAGCTAAGAAATGGACAAGCTGTAAAAAACCGTGTCTACTCGGTAAAAACTGAGGAAACACATGGACAACAAAATCGTCGAAATCCGGACAACCTTACAAAAAGTATTTAGAGGCTGTTTAATAACTTCACCACGAAGCCACAAAGCCACGAAGTTTTTCCTTTGAGTCTTTGAGACTTCGTGTCTTTGTGGTCAAAAAACAGACTTATTAAACAGTCTCTGAATGTGGACGTGATGTCCATTGTGCTCGCGGAAGCCTGCAACAACATATACCGCG
>VFKQ01000224.1 GCA_009885445.1 Anaerolineaceae bacterium
ATGCGGGTATCCACGGCGTTGAGAATCAGTGCGCGGCGCATACGATCCTGGCCGACGATTGCAGTAAATGGGTAAATGGCTGGCATAAGGTTTATTTGACTCCGTGCGCCATTATAATCGAGGCAGTAAATGGGGCAAGGGTTGCCAAGTTAACTGTTCAACTGTATAATCACCTAACAAAATTATAAACTCGGAGTTAACCTAACATGGATGAAAACGAAGCCCTGACAGACCAGGGGACTGATTTACAGTCAGACCAAAACGATAACAACCAAAGCATGGAAGCGTTGTTAGAAGAATCTTCCGGTGTGGAACTTCCACAACCCGGCGAGATTCGTCAGGGCGTGATTGCCAGCATTTCCCCCAGTCAAATTTTAGTCAGCATTGGTGCAAAATCTGAAGGCCTGATCGCTGGCCGCGATTTAGAATCCCTCTCGGACGAGGAACGCGCCGAATTGCGCGTTGGCCAGGAGATTCCCGTTTACGTAGTCAATGCCGAAGATGATAACGGCAACGTGGTTCTTTCCTTCAAACGCGCCCAGGAGCAAATGACCTGGGAAAACGTGGAAAGAATGCTCAGCAGTGACGAAGTCATTGACAGCAACGTCAGCGGTTTCAACAAGGGCGGCCTGATTGTGAACGTGGGCGGCCTGCGCGGTTTCGTGCCCGCCTCCCAAGTCAGCGCGGCCCGCCGCTCCATGTCCACGGGCGACACTCCCGAACAGCGCTGGCAGAAAATGATTGGCGACCCGATTTCCGTGCGCATCGTTGAAGTAGACCGCGAACGCCGCCGCCTGATTCTTTCAGAGCGCGCCGCCAGCACAGAGTCGCGCCAGTCTATTAAAGAGCGCGTCATCTCCGAAATCGAAGTGGGCAAAACTTACACGGGCCGCGTCACCAGCCTGGCTGATTTTGGCGCCTTCGTCAACATCAACGGCGCGGATGGCCTCGTGCATCTCTCTGAACTTTCATGGGATCGCCTAACCCACCCGAGCGAAATGCTCGAAGTGGGTCAGGAAGTCAAAGTTAAAGTCATCAACGTAGACCGCGAAAAACGACGCATCGGTCTCTCCCTGCGCCAACTTGCCGAAGACCCGTGGCAGACCAAGATTCAGAAATTCAGCATTGGTCAACTCGTTGAGGGCACCATCACCCGCCTGACCAAGTTCGGCGCCTTCGCCCGCATCGAGGGCGACCTCGAGGGCCTCATCCACATCTCCGAAATCGCCGACCATCGCATTGAACATCCCAAAGAAGTTCTGCATGAAGGCGACGTGAAAACCCTGCGCATCATCCGCATCGACTCCGACCAGCACCGCATTGGTCTGAGCATGCGCAAAGTGGACTCCGGCGCCTTCGCCGACAAAGACTTCAAGCAACTCATGTCCGACGGAGTGCTTGAAAACGAAGACCCGCAAGGTTAAATCATAAGAGCGCACCGCAAGGTGCGCTCTTTCAATATTAGATGAACCTCATCGTTGACGCCCACCAAGACCTCGCTTTTAACATGGCCTCCTATGGCCGCGATTACACGCGCGCCGCATCTGAAACCCGCCAACTCGAAGCCAGCTCGCGCACCATTGAACTCAACGGTGACACCCTGCTCGGCTGGCCCGAATATCAACGCGGCCGCGTGGCGGTTATTTTTTCAACACTCTTTGCGCCGCCCGCGCGTCACATTGAAGGGCTTTGGGAAAAATATTTTTATCCCGACGGCGACTACAACGCCGCGCACAAACTTTACTGGGCACAGCTCGAAACGTACCACCGACTGGCGGACTCACACAACGACAAGTTTCGCCTGCTCGCCTCGCGCGCGGACCTTGAGCGGGTTCTCGACCACTGGCATTCTCCAGCTGACGAGCATCCCGTCGGCCTCGTCCCATTGATGGAGGGCGCCGAAGCAATTCGCAATCCCTCCGAACTCGCGCGCTGGTGGGACTTCGGCCTGCGCATCATCGGCCTCGCCTGGGCCGGCACGCGCTACTGCGGCGGCACCAAAGAACCCGGCCCGCTGACCGACGATGGCCGCGCCCTGCTCAAAGCCATGGCAGATTTTCCCTTCACACTGGATCTCAGTCACATGGACGAAGCCTCCGCCCTCGAAGCGCTGGATCGTTACGAGGGTCCCATTATTGCGACGCACGTTAACTGCCTCGCCTTGCTGGACGGCATCGACACTAACCGACATTTCTCCGACCGCGTTTTGCGCGGCATCATTGAACGTAACGGAGTGATCGGCTCGGTGCCGTTCAACACCTTCTTAAAAGTTGGCTGGCTTCGCTCGAAAGGCGGACGCCGCGACGAAGTCTCGCTCTCGGCGCTGGCTGATCACATAGACCACGTCTGCCAACTGGCCGGTGACACACGTCACGCCGCGCTGGGCACCGATTTCGATGGCGGGTTTGGATTACAATCCACGCCGCACGAAATTGACACGATTGCCGACATGCATAAACTTGCAGACTTTTTAATCCCTCGCGGATATACTGCCTCCGACCTGACTGCCATCCTCGGCGGCAACTGGCTGAATCATTTACAGGAGCATTTGCCCTAATGTCCTACACTTCTGATATTCCCAACCAGGATTTGCCTTCGCGCACCCGAGTCCGCATTGGCGTAATTATTGCGCTGATCGGCTTTGTGACGCTCGTCGTGGGCACGCATCCCGAATGGTTTGGCTGGGGGAGCGGCTCAGGAATTGGCTTCGTGCAGTTATTCGGGATGTTGTTGGGTTTGGGGATATTGTCGTTGGGCGGGTTTGTGGCTTTGCTGGCACTTTGGAGGAACACACTGCGCACCATCGTTGCGGACATTGGCATGCGCTTAGTTGCGACGGGTTATGTCGTTGCCATCTTCGCCGGCTTGGCGGACCTGTTTGGCATGGGAACAGAAATCGGCTCAGCCGTGATGCACTTTGGCCTGCTTCAGTCGCGCGGCATTGTTATTGGACAGGCCGTGATCGGCGTCGGCTTCGTGCTGATGATTCCCTTCGGGGCGAACCCGCCGTCGGCGTGAAGCGAAGCGTTGAGTCGCGCAGAATCAAGCGCGGGAGGGGAATAGTCCAGTCAGGCGCAGGAGAAACATATTGGCTCTGAGCAGGGCCTGTCCAATTTTTTGATAAGCCTCAAGTGGACCGTCCAACATGCTTGTGCTCTGAAAGATGATCAGGCAAAAGGGGAATAGAATCAATAAACAGCCGAACATCAAACTAAATAATAGCGCACGTAGAAATATATAGCCCAACCAGATAATGCCCATGAAAGGCAAAGTGAATGGCGCCAGCACGAGGGCCATAATGTGGAAATCGCGCCGCTCAGGGTCGTCGTCGGTCAGGTGTATATTGTGTGAGTATGCGAGCGCGCACGCTCCCCACACGAAGAGGATGTATAGGCTGAGAAAATACAGCAGAAGAGGCACGAACCTTGATAGATTAGCAAGCCGCCCAGGAATTTCCACCATGCGAACATTATACAAAAAATTCGCGCGTTTTATATAGGTCAGTTTTTATTGGGGGTGGCTATGTGACTCGTCTAAAGAATTTTGCGCAGTGGTTAAGCTGTAGTGATTGATGGCACATTTCAAGGGTGATGTGTGCACGCAAACCATGTCAGAGACTCGGCGTAAAGACTTCGGAAATCTCGCTGGATGCGCCTAAAACGGAGAACCCTCTTAAAGATTTCACGAAGTCTGAATCGGGTGACAACCTTTGCGTGTATACAGGGTGATTGAGAAACAGTATACATGTCGAAAATGTGGCAGCAGAAACCTCGTAAAAATGGGCGCAGTGGGTAGCGGCAGTCCGCAGTAGAAGTGCAAAGATTGTGGCAAGTATGGCGTTTTGAATCCACGGCTTGGTTACATGACAGCGTGGGCAAAGAAACAGGTCAGACTTGCCACATGGAGCGTTGGAATAACACCTTACGCCAATCGAATGTTCGCTATGTGCGCAAAACCTTATCCTTCTTTTCGCTAACGTACAAATACGCGTAAATGCCGTCATTGCGAGGGCGTACTCGCCCGAAGCAATCTCCTGATTGAGGAGATTGCTTCGTCGGGAAGTGCACCCTCCTCGCAATGACGGAAGTTATTAATTTACAGGTCCTTAACCACTACTGAATTATTGTTGCGTTGAATTTTGGCGTTTCCATAAATCATCTTTAACGGGATGGAAATTTTGCGGTGTTCTTCCCCCCTCCCGTGCCTCCCTTAAATCTGCTAAAAAGGTTTTACTAAAATTTTGATACTGGCGGCGGATTTGCCCCAAAGGCGCGCTGTGCTAGGGGAGGTGCCCGCTACTGCGGGCGGAGGGGGTCGCGCGGACGCTACGCAAAATACTTCCCCTCCACATCTTGCCATTTCTCCTCGGGCAGATTCATGAACGTGGACAGCGACGGGTGCACGCGCTGAATTTCCTCGGCCATGCGTTCAGCGATCTTGCGAATCGAAAAGTGCGCGTTGGCGGCGGAGCGCAATTGGCAGAAGTGATACGCACTACGCAAGTTAAACTGCGCCAGCACGCGGCGACGATAACCGTTGGGGACAATGTATTGCGCCACTTGCGGATTCCACGCGGCGAGTTTTTCGTAAGTCTCGTGCGCTTGATTCATCGCGGCGTCGTAACGCGCGCGGAAACCTGCATCTTCAATGAGACGTGGCACATCGTAGCCGAGATGCGTCGTCAGGAGTTGCGGGGTCTGCGTCATCATGCGGTGACGTTTAAATTCGGCGTACGCGCCCTGGTCCATGATCAAGTCAAAGGTGTAGTTGCAGTATTCGAGTTCGCGCAGAGGGATGTCAAATTTGCCGAGTCGCCCGAGCAGGGATTGAGTCAGCGCGGCGCGGCCATCGTTGTTGAGTTCATTCACGTGAGCGAGTGCGTCGCTGAAATTAAATTCGCCGGCGCGGTAGAGTGTGGCGGCCAGTACTTTCGATTCGCCGTCGCGGTCGTAATCAACCAACTCGCACCAATTCTGTGACTCCCCTCTCCCAGCGGGAGAGGGGCCGGGGGTGAGGGAGAAATCGCGCAAAGTCTCAATGATGTATGGCGCAGCCTCTGCGTACTTAACCAGCGTGGGCACTTCGGCTTTGGCGACTTCTTTGATACGTTCGCCAATCGCGCGCACTTCGGCGAGCGGATGAGATAACATTTTGCGGATTGCGTTTTCAAGTACGCGCGCGTTGGCCGTCAGGCCCACATTGGCGAGGGCGGCGGCGGGGAGTAGGAAGCGGCACGAGTCTACGTATTGCGAGCGGACGCGGCGGTCGAGGGCTTCGTCAGATTCTTTTTCGCGGCGTGGAGTCCGCTCGAGGACGAGGGCGCGGGCGGGGACGAGTGAGTCTGCGTAGGCGGCGAAGAGCAGGCGGACCGTGTCTACAAATTCGTCGCGCAGAGGATGCCCGTCAAGTTCGGGTGGGACGTTGAAGTCGTCGGGTCCCCATTTTTGGTAGCGAGTCGATTTTTCGGTGTAGGAGGCGAGGCGATTGCTTTCGATGGATTCAATCGCGATGCGCGAAACATTTTCGATGGCGATGTGCAGAACAGCATGTTCGGCGACGGAGGCGTGTCCGTAACCGACGACCCACTTCTCGTGGAACTGCGCGGTCTTCTCGTCGCTGAGTCCCTCGGCGATCTCTTGAAACGATTCAGGCGCGCGCGAAGTTTTGGCGAAGGCCACGGCAATCGTCTCGGGCGAGAGTTGTTTGGGGGAGAGGAGGTAGATTTGGGTTTCAGGCATGGAGTATCTTTGTGAAAAGATGGATTTGTGGACAACCACAGATGAAAGCGATGAAAATATCATCAACTAACTTTCATCCATTGTATCCGTGGTTTTAGGAAAGAATCTTACGTGTCTGTTCGACGTCCTTGTGGATTTGCGTCAACAGTGTTTCCACCGAATCAAATTTCATTTCGTCGCGCAGGCGGGCGATGAAATCGAGTTTGAGTTCGTGGCCGTAAATGTCGCGATCAAAATCGAGCAGGTGGGCCTCCACGCTGGCGATTTGTTTTTCGGGAGTGAAGGTGGGGTTGACGCCGATGCTGACTGCGGCCATAAAAGTTTCTGCGCCGAGATGTGCGCGGCAGGCGTAAATTCCGCGCGCGGGGATTAATTTAATTTCTGGATAATCAATGTTCGCGGTGGGGATGCCCAACTGGCGTCCGCGCCCCGCGCCGTGGATGATTGGCCCGCCGACTCGATATCCGCGCCCGAGCAGGGTCGCGGCCTGCTCAACATTTCCGACGCTGACGAGTTTACGAATCGCGCTGGATGAAATTGCGCCCGCCTCAGCGCGGACCTCGAGCAGGGTTTGCACTTCGTAAGCGAGTCCACCTCCGAGCGCGGTCAGGCGCGCGGCGTCGCCTTCGCGGTTTTTGCCGAGGGCGAAGTCGTAGCCGATGAGCAGGTGACTCAGGCCGAGATGTTTTTTCAACAGGGTCATAAAGGCTTGGGCCGAGGTGCCCGCTGTGGGCGCGTCGAAGGGATGCGTGATGAGGGCGTCGAGGCCGAGGCGGGCAACCAGGTCTGCGCGCTCGTCGGGAGTCGTCAGGAGTTTTATGTCGCGTTTTGCGAGGACAGTGGCGGGGTGGGGATGAAATGAAAGCAGGACGGCGGGCGCGTTTTGAGCATGTGCGTCTGTGATCAGTTTTTGTAAAATGCTTTGATGACCGCGATGGACTCCGTCGAAGACGCCGATGGTGAGCCAGGCGTTTTGAATGGAGGCGGCTGTGATGGAATGGAGGTGTTGCACGATGGGGAAAATGGGGGCACGATAGCGCGAAAAAAATGGGGCACGGCATCGCCGTGCCCCTACGGTTTTACGCGCCGGGTTCGCTGGTGAAGAAGACTTTCTTGGGTTGCCATTCGGGCGAACCATCTTCGCCAGTGGCGGGAATCATGAGGGCGATCAGTTCGCCGGCCATGCTCACGCCGCGCACAAATTCGGGTTGCGTTTCAGCAACAACAGCTTTGACGCGGTGACCGTGACGCACTTCTTCGACGTCGTCGGGGGAGAGTTCGATGGCGGGCCACTCGCCGAGGGCTTCGGCGGCGGGGATGAGGAATTGATACCAGTTGCCGTCTTGAAAGGCCTCTTGTAATTTGCGCAGGGGGGTGGCGTCGCGCAGGCTGAAGCGCCCACTCTTGGTGCGGCGTAAGCCGACGAGGTAGGCGCCGGTGCCGAGCGCGTTGCCGATGTCGTTGGCGAGAGAGCGCACGTATGTGCCGCTGGAGCAATGCACGTCCACCACGATTTCGGGCGGCGCCCATTCGAGCACTTCGAGATGATGCACGGTGATCTTGCGCGGGGCCAGTTCGACCTCTTCGCCTTTGCGGGCCATCTCGTAAGCGGGACGTCCGTTCACTTTGACGGCGGAGTAGGGCGGGGGAGTCTGTTCGATTTCGCCCTCGTATTGTTTGAGGATTGTTGTGAACTGTTCCTCGGTGACGTCGACCGGTTGGTCGGCACGCACAAACTTGCCCTCCGAGTCGAACGTGTCGGTGCTTGAGCCGAGGCGGATGATGGCTTGATAGCGCTTGTCGGAAGCAGACACGTATTCGCTGAGGCGCACTGCTGGGCCAATCAGAATGACCAGCACGCCCGAAGCGCGCGGGTCCAGCGTGCCAGTGTGGCCTGCGCGGCGAATGTTCGTGCCACGACGGACGGCTTCGACGACATCGTGAGAGGTCATGCCGACGGGCTTGTCCACCACGAGTACGCCAGAAATGGCGTTCTTAATATCTTGACTGTTCATTGCTTTTTCCTCCAATTGGACGGCGGTTGCCGTTGATAAATTCTACCAAAACCAGATGGTTTTGGGGAGTTACTTAAGGTTGAGCATTTCTTGCGTGGTGCGCAGAACCAGCGGCTGGACTTCACTCATTGCACCGGGGATGTCTGCCCCGGCGGCGGCGGCATGTCCGCCGCCGTTGAAGTGTTTGGCAACTTTCGAGACATCGTACGAGCTGTCTATGGAACGCCATGAGATTTTTACGGTGTCGGATTGTTCGACGAAGACCATGCCGACTTTGTTACCCTCGATGGCGGAGATAATATTGATTAAGTCAGCGTCGTCGTTGCCTCCATATTTCGCGGCTTTGCGGTCTGCGGCGGTGAGTGTACCCCAGACTATTCCGTGTTCACTTTTCAGGGTGGAAAGTCCCGCGCCCCAGTAGCGGGCGGCGGGATAGGTGCGGCTGACCAGTGCCCGTGTGTACAAATCGGGCAGGTCTGCGCCGTGCTCCATGAGCAGGGCGGCAACGCGCAAACTGGCAGGCGTCATGTTGGAAGTACGAAAGCCGAGCGTGTCGGTGACGATGCCGGTTAAGAGCGCGGCGGCGATGGGCTGTGTGATGACGAGTCGCCACTCGGGCAGGTGATGGGCGAGTATGGCGGCGGTGGCCACTTCGTCGCCTTCGATCAAATTAATTTTGCCAAACTTTTCGTTGGTGATGTGATGGTCTATGTTGATGTCGGGTTTTTCGATGGATTCAAATGCCGGGCCGAGACGTTTGTAATCTGCGCAGTCCACCGAGATAAAGGTGTCCCACGTGCCTGTCGGCTCTTTGCGCACCTGCTCACTGCCTGCCAGATGACGAAACGAGCCAGGCACGCCGTCGCGCAAAACCATTTGCACGGTCTTGCCGGCGTTTTGCAGGGCCAGACCGAGGCCGATGAGCGAGCCTATCGCGTCTCCGTCTGGGCGGACGTGTGACACGATGAGAATATTACTGGCGGAGGCCAGTCTGTCTTTGATTTGTTTACTGATCGTACTTTCCATATTGTTTTCGAGCCAACGCTATGAGGGTTGATAAATTAATTCTCTACCGTGCGCCCGTCATTGCGAGGAGGGTGATCTTCCCGACGAAGCAATCTCCTTATTGAGCAGGGGATTGCTTCGGGCGAGTACGCCCTCGCAATGACAGATTGCAGGAGGTCATTTTCTTGCAGACCCTTAGTGTTTTCGCTACTTCTCCTTTGTCTTGTCTCTTAAATCCGCCAACACCATTTCGATGTGGTCGGCGTTTTCGGGGGTGGGGTCCCAGTGGAAGCGCAGGCGCGGGAAAATGCGCAGGTCCAGGCGCCCGGCCAGGGCGCGGCGTATGAATCCGCTGGCAGATTCCATTCCAGCTAGAATCTCTTTACTGCGCTCGTGCCCCTCTACAGCGGAGACGAACACGTCTGCATAGGAGAGTTCGCGATCCACTTTCACGTCAGTGATGAAAACCTGACCGAGACGTGGGTCGCTAATCTCGCGCACTAACATCTCGGAGACTTCTTGGCGGATGCGATCCGCGATACGTTGTAAACGGACACCTGAGGGCATAATTTCTTTTCTTTACCGCGAAGAAAGGAAGATCGCGAAGAAATTCTTCGCTTCACTTTGAATTGCTTCGCGGCCTTCGCATCTTCGCGGTGAAAAATTTATTCCGATTTATCCAGCACGTAACATTCGAGAATGTCACCGACTTCGATCTCGTGGAAGTTCTTCAGCCCCACGCCGCATTCCTGGCCGGCGCGCACTTCACGCACGTCTTCTTTTTCATGTTTGAGCGAAGACATCTCGCCCTCGAAGACCACGTCCGCGCCGCGCGTGAGGCGGGTTTTTGCGCCTCGGCGTAGTTCGCCCTCGAGCACGCGGCATCCGGCGATCTTGCCGACCTTCGAGATGGCAATCGCTTTCAGCACCTGCGCTTTTCCGAGGGCGCGCTCCACAAATTCGGGGGCGAGCATACCCTTGAGCGCTTTTTCAATATCTTCGGTGAGGCGATAGATGATGTCGTACAGTCGCAAGTCCACGCCTTCTTTTTCGGCCAGGCGGCGTGCCGAGACTTCGGCCTGCACATTAAACCCGAGAATGATGGCTTTGGATGCGGAAGCCAGCAGGACATCGTTTTCGCCGATGTTGCCGGTTTCAGAATACAGCACGTTGATGACGATCTCGCCTTTGCCGAGTTTGTCCAACTCGCCGAGGATCGGTTCGAGCGAACCCTGCACGTCGGCTTTGAGCACGAGATTAAGCGACTTGGCCTCACCGGCTTTATAGGCGCTGAACAAATCTTCGAGTGAGAGAGTCTTGTGTTCGTTCGCTTTTTTCTTGATCTCGGTCGCGCGCGCGGTGACGATCTCGCGCCCGATGCGGTCAGATTCAACGACTTCAAACAGGTCGCCCGCTGAGGGCATATCCGAGAGTCCCATCACCAGCACGGGGGTGGATGGACCAGCCGTCTTCAGCGGTTTGCCCAGAAAATCGGTCATGGCTTTCAC
>VFKQ01000266.1 GCA_009885445.1 Anaerolineaceae bacterium
CCATGTTTGCCGGTTGTAAGCGCGCGAAGTTTAACGTGCGGCGCTTTCAATTTCTGATGATCGATTTCGCCAATGGCGCGGCTCTCCCATCCGAGTTGTTCAAGATTGACCATGGTCGCCTCCTGCGCTGTCATGGATGGACATCCACAAATTGAGAAAGATGCTTGTAACTATCGGTGAGCGCTTTTTCCCATGAAGCCACATGGTGATAAAGCTCAACCGTCGCATATCCTGTAAAGCCGTTGTCGTTCAACGCTTTGAAGCTCGCCTCGAAATCCAGAGTTCCCTCCCCGGGGATTTCGTGAAAATGGACGATGCCTGTCAGGGTATTTGCCACCATCTTGTCCATCAATAGTTTGCCATCCGAATTTTTTGTACTGCGCAAATATATGATGATGGGTCTTGCCCGTTCCAATACATCGAAACTCAAACCCGGAACCGAGATCAAATAGGTGAATATTTCGGGTTCGAATTTTGTTGTGCCGGCGTACAGGCTGTTGTAATTCACATAGACGATTGGTGCGGAAATATTCGCCTTGATTGCAAGATTCTCAATGGTTTTCTCCTGCTGGCGGGCAGGTACATTATCGTAAAAATAGATCGGGTTATTCCGCTCAAGCAGAAAAAAATCGGCGCTTTCAGGGAAGTACACCAGATAAGATGCGAAGTCCATGTTGAATTTCAAAGTGTCCGACATTTTAACGATCTTCAAATTACAGCCCTGTCTTGCGTCTGAAACGTGTAAATATCTTGCATGCGGCGCGGCAAGGGCAAGCGCCCCAATATAATCACTTTCGGCGCAGTAATTGTGACAAAGATCCAGATGCAATTTAAATTTTGGCGAGTTAATCTCGTTGACCAAATTCATGCCTTGTTCGAGCGTTTCGATGAACATGCCGGGTTCAGGCTCGATTAACAAAGTAATGTCTTCGTCGTCTTGAATCGCTTTCAGACATTGATAGATGCTGTCGACCAGCAATTCATTGGGATTGATGGATGGGTTCGCCACATGCTCATCGCGGATAAACCCGCTTCCAAACGTGACGAGGGGCACGTCCAGCTTTCGGGCAACTTCGATTCCGCGTTTGACCAGGTTGATGCGGCGTTTTCTTCCGGCGGTATCGATACTCATCACAGAGGGTTCGTGCGGGCGGGAGGGTGTAAAGAAGTGAGATGCGGTTGCCACACAAGCAGGCCGCACAGAGATCGATTCGAAGCGCTTTTTTATCGTTGCGAGATATTCATCCGTGATCTCGAATGGATTGAATTGATCGCGATGAAACGACAGTTCGATGCCCGCGTACCCCGCCTTGTCAACAACGTCAATGGCGTCCATAAAGTCCAGGTTGGTTAGACCAAAGGTACTGTAACTTAATTTAGTCATCTTGGTTACTCCACAATTACGAGACACGGAAATGTGCGCCTGGATTACTTCTTGCCGCTGAGGAATGCCAGATCGCCAAAAAAAGTTTTGAAATGACCGACGATTTGAGTCTTCAGCCCGGGCGCGCCGAAAATCTCAGGGAGCTTGCCATCTATGTTGTCGTTGGCTTCCTCAAATTTATGCAGGAAAGGGCCGAGAATCTTTCCGTACAGTGTGGTGGGTTTGCCGAAGTCAATGATGTGCAATTCGCCGCCCGGCTTGAGCACACGAAAAACTTCGCGCGCGGTCTTTTCTTTATCCGGCGTCTTTAAGTGGTGAATCATGATGCTCGAGAGCACGCGGTCAAAGGATGCGTCGGGGTAGGGTAGTTCGTTGGTGAAACCCACATCGAATTTCACGTCCAGTTTTTGTTCGTCGCGTTTGATGTGCGCGTTCTTGAGCATCTCGGGGTCGGCGTCGAGACCGAGGACCTCGGCTTTGGGCTGGGACTGCTTGGCCATGATGGCCAAGGTGCCTGTGCCACAGCCTAAATCGAGAACGCGTTGTCCGGGTTGGATGTGCGCTTGTTCTATTAATAAGGTCTTGTAGCGCACGTCGCGCACGATCCACTTTTGGATGAAGTCAAAAAAAGGCGTCAGGAAGCGCAGGCTCAACGCAGGGATATAGTCGTTATTTTTGGACATCAGGACGTTTCTCCAGCAAGATTGTTATTTTTGTCACATATTGATTGTACCAAACTCCCTGGTGAGGAATGTATAATCGTTGTGGCCGTCAAATGTAGTTTGGCCGGAGCGGGGCAATATTTGTAACGTGAGATTGATCTCGCGTGTGAGTCGGTGCATTAGCAAGCGCGACATAAATGTCGCGCTACAACAAGTGAACCAAGGAGAAAATATGAACATCAACTTCGCAATGTGGCGCAAAGCCTCGTGGCAACTAATCAAAATGGACGACAAAAAAGAATGGGACGCGCTCGACGTCGTCTCGAAGTGGCTGATCGCCACGCGCTCGGCAGTGGCGCTGGTCACTGTTTACTCATGCGTCATTGCGGGCATCCTCGCCGCGCGTGACGGTCACTTCTCGTGGGCGCCTTTCCTCATTATCACCCTCGGCTTGTTCACGGCCCACGGCACGAACAATCTGCTCAACGATTACACCGACTTCAGCCGCGGCGTAGACACCCACAACTACTTCCGCACCCAATACGGCGTGCATCCCCTCGTCCAAAAATTTTGGGACAAGCCCACTCAACTGCGCTGGTTCATTGTCAGCGGAGCCATCGCCGCGCTCTCAGGAGTGTACGCCCTCTTTTATACAGACTTCAATCTCACGGTCATCGGCCTCTTTGCAGTGGGTTCCATTATTTTGCTGGCCTACACCTGGCCGTTCAAATATTGGGGCCTCGGCGAATTCGCCATCTTCCTCATCTGGGGGCCAATCATGATTGCCGGTGTGTACTTCGTGCTCTCTGGCGTGTGGAATTGGAATGTCGTCCTGGCTGGCATCCCGTTTGGGTTGAGTGTGGCCAGCATCAACGTGGGCAAGCATATTGATAAACATGACGAAGACAAAGCCAAAGGTGTCGGCACTTTCCCTGTTCGCGTGGGCGAAGCGCTTGCCCGCCGCGTGAACCAAATCGCCATCGTGCTCGTTTATGCGTTCATTACTTATCTCGTTTTTGTGCCACACTACTTCACCCCCGTCATGCTTATCGTCCTGCTCGCCTACAAAGATGCCTGGCGCGCCCTCGTCGTGTTGGCCGCTCCTAAACCCAAAGCGCCGCCCAAAGGTTGGCCCGTGTGGCCGGTGTGGTTCTCAGGTTTCTGCTTCCAGCACAACCGTCAGTTTGGCGGCTATTTAATTCTTGGCCTGATCGTAGACGCACTGCTCCGCGCTTACCTGCCCATGTTTTGGATGCTTCTTTAACCAATCTCCAATTCTCGAATCTCCAGTGTTGCGGGTTCGGTGTTTGCCAAAACGCCGAACCCAACTTTTCCTTGCGGCGTAAAAGCCGCATATTGATTATCGATCCAGATCACGACTCCCAGAGGCGGACGCGGACTAATCGGCGACTCAAACACCCGCACATCGTCTACCTCAAAGACGGTTCGGCTCTTCCCCCACTCGAGGCGGTAACGCTGCCAATCGGCCGGGTCCTCGCCCAAGCAGACTCCATCGTCCGCCACGAAGCGACTCGCCACCTTGCGCAAAAAGATTCGCCCCCAGCGCGTAGCCAGTAAAGGCGACGAAATGATTCCGCCCAAGGCCAACAGCGCCGACGGAATCTTCGGCGCGCGAAACGTTTGAGCGAGGAATCCGTTGCCGGGCTTGTCGTCAAACGAAAGCCAATTCTCTTTTGATGCGTGGAAGAACCAGGCCGCGTTGGGCAATGCCGGTAGACGAAAGGGCCGTCCGCCAAAACCAAGCGACAATCCAAACGGATCATTCCACCAGCCGAAACCCCACGTCCCGCAGGACCCGGCTGAGGCGCGGGCAAGCAGGCTCAAAGTCAGAGGAGGATGCGCGGGGAAGCGCGAACGGGTGAGGCGGGCGTAATCGTCCAGTTGCGCGAAGCGGTATCCCGTCGCCTCGCCCGAGGGAATTTCGAGTCGCCAGCCGTGGGCGATGGGGGAGACGAGTCCGCCGCCGGAGGTGCGAGGTTGCAGGTTGAAGTTTTGCATTGCGAAATTATACGTCCCTTCTTTCATATAAATTCCAGGAGTGCAGGCTTCAGCCTGCTATACCTCACGCGGTCACAAATTGCGCTTTTTCAAAGAGTTGAAAACGCAAGGTGAGCAAAGAATCGAGATCGGATTTGTGAGTTGTCATGTTTTCCTCCAAGCACTTTGAAGTTGCCTCTTTGAAAGCAGGAAATTTCTCGTAATATTTGTGGAATACAGACATTTTTTCTTCACAAACTTCCACATCCGCTCAATCAGATTGAGATTGGGCGAGTAAGTCGGCAAGAAGCACAATTCAATGTGGAGACTTTTGGCTTTTTCCATGACCAATGCACATTTCTGATAGCGAGCATTGTCCAGAAAAATTGTAATGGGCATGCCGACATAAAGAGTTGCAATCTCCCCAATAGTTCGCATACACTTTGAGCAGTAATGTATGCATCATTGGTAATCGTAGTCATTTCATGCGTCATTGCATTGAGCGCGCCTAAGACATTGAAACGTTGACGACCGGATGGCGCACGAATAAACATGCGTGCAACTGACCAAAGAAAGCCGAGAAAAGGCGCTAAGACAAAATGCGCTGCATCCGTAAAGAGAACTACCCTTTTTCCCTCTCGCGCTTCATCTAAGAGAGGTTGGATTTCTTGCTCCAGAAATTCTTTCTGCTTGTCTCGATCGGCTTTCGCAGGAAGCATGCCTATTTTTCGGCAATTGAGTTTTTTTTAGGAATTCACGAATTTGTGTCTCACTTCGCACAACGCCTGTAATCACTTCCACTTCATGTTGTGCTTGTTTGATGGTGGCTGGCGGATGGTCTCGAAAGTATGCTTCCAAAGATACAATATATTCCTTCAATTCACTCTCAGGCTGATAGTAGTGTATCTCTTTCAATTTCTCGATACCGCCTTGCTCGTAGAGTTTAAAATAATCTCGAAGTGTGTTTTCGGCAATCTCTATGATTTCTGCAATTTCCTTGTGCAACATTCCGTGCGCTTTGAAACGAATTGCGTCCATACGTCGTTGGACTAAAGGCACAAGGTGATTGTAGCGTTGATAGTTGATCTCTTCCACGACTTCTGGGCTGAATTCAAATTGTTTGGTCATGCCCTGATCTTACCAAATCTTTCGTTTCTTAAAACCGCAATTTGTGCCCGTTTTCAGTATAGCTTGCATCAACCATCTGGTTTTGGCGCTCATAAAACAAGCAAAGTTTCATAATGCCGCTCAGGCTCGCAGGTGGTTCTCTGCTCATATTCCCCAGGTCTTTGCTCTCTTGGTTACTCCATTTTCCTGACTTTGAGAAAGCCATGTTGCGCTATACCCCCTTGCTTGACAATCCCTTCATCCGCAAGTAAAATGCGGTTCGCTTACAAGGTGCCGCGTAATACCTGAGAATAAATTAAGGTATGCAAGAAGCGGCAACAAACGAATAAGGCTGGCCGAGATAGCTCAGTCGGTAGAGCACGCGACTGAAAATCGCGGTGTCCCCAGTTCGAGCCTGGGTCTCGGCACTCTCGGCTTGAAGGTAAGCCGAAAACGCGGGCGTAGTACAGTGGTA
>VFKQ01000340.1 GCA_009885445.1 Anaerolineaceae bacterium
CAGTTTCTGCGCTTTTCTCACCGCGAAGGATATTTGAGAGCGCGAAGGCTTGCCTTTTATCCCTTTCATCCGTGGTTAAATTTGCCGATTCTCAAAACCGCAATCGGTTGTCGAGATATTATGACCGTGCGCGGTATAGCCACCTGACAGTTTGTTCCAATAGCACGCTGGTGGTCGAGCGATGTCCTGAGCTTGTCGAAGGGTAGGCGGTGCTACTTCCGCCGTATCGAGACCAGCGCTTGATTCGAAAGTGTCAGGTCGCTAATATTTTTACCGCTAAAGGCGCAAAGAGCGCGAAGTTTTAAAGGTTTTCTCCCTGGCACCGCCCGCCAGGGTAGGTGTAGCGTACTTAGCGAGCTTCGCGGTTCAAATGTACGCTAGAGAAAAAACAAATCGGCAAAACCAACGGCATCCTCAGCGTTGTTGAGCGACCATCGATATTTCAGCAATCCCAGGGCGCCGCATTTCAATCCGTGAAAAATTCTGGAAATAACCCAACGCATAAAAGGCGGATAAATATTTTTCATCCTGCCGAATGTTTTCGGCATATGTATCATAACGAGGGTATTTTTTATGCAGGTTGAGCAAAAGTTGCATGCCCACCTCAGCAGAGTCGCCGGCCTCGACATATAGCACCAGATGACTCAAGCTGGAGCGCAAGGTGAATTTATTATTACGGTAGGCGATCCAGCCGCGGCCGCCGTTGCTCAAACGTATGCGCATCCCCTCCAAATCAATGGCGTTTTTCATAGACTCATAAGCATTCACCCAGGTCAGGTATTGCGGACAAGTTTGCAAAAGCTCGAGCGTTTGCGCAGAGGGCAACACATCCATCTCGGCTTGCATGGCGTCTGGGGCAGGATGTGGAGCGCGGCGTAAAACCAGATATTCCCCGGTTCCCGTAAAACCCTTCGCCAAAAATAAAGCGTGCGCCGGAGAGTTACTTTTGATCACCTCCAAAAAGGTCTCCTGCACACCCAGAGCATCAGCATGCGCCAGCGCCCAATCCATTAATGCGGACCCAATCCCCTGCCGCCGCACATTGGTGAGCACACCCAGTCGCGTCACCCAGGCTTTCGTGCCGCGCACCCCCAGCATATTCAGGCCCAATATCTGCCCATTCGCATCGCTCGCCACACACGAACGCGAAAGGTCTATATTGAAATCGCGCACGTATTCTTCGAGGCGATCGGCGTTCATCGGCATCGGAACCAGGTAATCCACCCGCGTCTGGTTGTAAAGACCAGCCAATTCCTGTATGCTGAAATTCGCCGCCGGAATTAAATTAATGGTCATGACTAGTTCGCCGCCAACAATGCTTCGATAGATTTCAGCAGGTCGGCCATGCTAAACGGTTTGCACAAATACCCGTTCAACTGATAGGCTTGCACGGTCTGGCGCACCACTTCCTCCGGCCAGGCCGTTAGCACCAGGATGGGCACACCCTGCAGACTCGGCTCCTTACGCAACAAGATGGAAAGCGTCTGCCCGTCCATGTCCGGCAGGCCCAGGTCGAGCAGAATCAAATCGGGCCGCGAGGCAATCGCCATCTCGAGACCTTTCTCTGCATTCCTGGCCCACAAAAATTCATGGCCGCGTGAAGCCACAATTTTCTGCACCAGAAGCATATTATCTTCGATGTCTTCTACGTATAGGATACGTGCCATGACTGCTCCTTCATTCTCATGAGGAAATCATTGAAAGTGAACATATCCATAATTCTACCACCCGAAAAATCGGGCCCGCCTCGCGCAAACACATGCGCGCAGACAATGTCTTACAGGGCTTACGCGGTTCAAAATCTTTTGCCGCGAATTACGCGAATTTTCGCAAAAAAATAATTCGCGTGAATTGGCGTAAATTCGCGGCTTGTTTTGGGGTTTTGTGTAAGCCCCACGCATTTGAATTGTCCCCATTGTAAAAAAGGATGGTTCAGAAATTATTTAGCGCGGGGAAATTCTTCGGCAATAAACTCCCTCCCCCAAATCGCTCTTTGATTTGGGGGAGGGTCGGGGAGGGGGTTACGGCTGCGCAGGCGGCCCGCCGCCGGGAGGGCCACCCGCTGGAGGCTGGCC
>VFKQ01000319.1 GCA_009885445.1 Anaerolineaceae bacterium
CATCCGTGGCCGAGTGGTGACAGAAGCGCGGCAGGTGACAAACTTTGGGCAATTCACCACCTCCTTCACGTACAACTCCGCCGACATGCCCGTCAGCATGACTTACCCAGACGGCGAAGTGGTGAACTACACCTACAACAACCAAATGTTGTTGAACACAGTTGTCGGCACGAATTCTTATGTTGCTGGCACTGGCTACGATTCCGCCAGTCGCATGACCAATCGCGCGCTCGGCAATGGACTGACCCAAACCTACACCTACAACGCCTGGAATCAACAAGGCGGACGCTTGCAGAATCTGACGACCGGCTCTCTGCAAAATTACAACAACAACTACGACGCGGTCGGGAATATTTTGTCCATCTCGGATTCCGTCAATACGCAAACGCAGACCTTCACTTACGACGCGCTCGACAGATTGATCACTGCTGGCGCGAATGGAACTGCTCAACAAGGCGGTTATGCCACCGAATCCTACGGCTTCGATGGCTCCACTGGGAATCTCGCCAGCAAAGACGGCCTGACCTACACCTACGACTCGATTCACAAACACGCTGTGGCGAGTCTCTCGAACGGCAATACCTACTCCTACGATGCCAACGGCAACATGACTCAACGCAACGTCAACGGACAAACCTTCAATTTCTCTTACGATGCTGACAACCGCCTCGTCTCCGTCTCTGGCGATGCGACCGCAACCTTCGTCTACGACGGTGACGGCAAACGTGTCCTGTCCACGATGGACGGCGCGACGACTCTCTTCGTCGGTGCGCATTACGAAAAGATTGGTTCGAGTGTCACAAAGTATTATCTGGCTGGCGCGAGTCGCGTCGCCGTGCGCAAGGACGGCACGTTGAGCTACCTGCTCGCTGACCATCTCGGCTCGACGAGCCTCGTCACCGATGCCGCAGGGACTCGCACCTCCGAAATGCGTTACAAGGCTTGGGGTGAAACGAGGTATTCGTGGACGAACGCACCTGTCAATACAACGCCGAGTTATGAATTGTCCAAATATCAGTACACGGGTCAATATTCGTACACAGCGGAGTTTGGTTTGCATTTTTACAATGCGCGCTGGTATGACAGCGCGATTGGGAGATTTGCTCAAGCAGATACAATCATACCAAGTGGAATACAGGGTTATGATAGATATGCCTACACAAATAATAACCCTGTTAATAATACAGATCCGACAGGACATTGTGCGCTTACAGTTTTCAGTTTCGTCTGTGCATTTTTCGGAGTTTCACCAGATATGAGAGGATTAAATTTTGTTGCAAATAGAGTAAACACAAATAATGCTGTAGTCGCTGCAGGTATGGCGGTACAAAGCCAGTGGTACAGTTCTGCTTGGGATAACACTGGCAACAAATATGCGAGTAGCTATGGTCCTGCTCAACTTACCGCGAAAGAAATAGACTCGTATCACTTGGGCGACGTAATGGATCCTAATGAAGCAGCAAAAGGCATGGGGGAACGAATTGATGCAGCGGTCGGGGCTTGCAAGCCCAACTGTAGCGACACAGATCGATTGATCATTGCAGGGCTCTCGCAAAACGGCACTGGATTTGATGCGAAATCCGTAAAATTTTTGCCGCGCGATTCATCGGGGAACATTGATTGGACCTCGGTAATGCAGGTTGGAGGAAATTCTTCCGACCCAATTGCGCGTTTTCGTCAATTTGAAACGGGTTTAAATTACGACACAGCGTTCATGCTTAAGCTTTTCATGAATAACCTACAAGTGCTTTTGGACAACGGGTACATATTGCCAGAAGACTTTGACGATGCAAACCTTGATGATATAGAAAAACTTTATGATGAGGATGAATGATAATGGGTAATCGTACAATGAACCATCTGGTGCTCTTAATCGCAATATTCAGCGCTATGCAATCTTGCAATGCGCTGAAGTCAGAGAATGTTGAAACAATTAAGCAACAATATTATGCTGTTGAGCCAAATACTCTACTTGAGTCTATTGCCCAAGGAAAAGAGGATGCCTTCATATTAATTGATGAAAATCAAGAAACAACACCTTTGCCCGCAAACATATCAGCGAAATGGAGCCAGGATGACTTTCTTGGTGTTGCAGAAGCTTTACATAAAGTTGTATGGGGCGAACCGTTAATGACCTGGAATTTATTTCAAATGGATTTCAGGGTAGCATGTACGGACGCGGGTATGGGGTTCGATAATGCGCATTTTGTATTTTATAAAGTAACCACAGTTGGCGAGCAGGAATCTCGTTTTGTTCATGAAATAACCATTGAGCCTAACCGTCGTTCAGCCAGTATATGGGAAAGGGAATATTCTCCAAAATTGGTGAATTGGCCAATAATTGATTTGGAAAAGGTTGAGGTATCCGCCGATCAAGCAGTACGTATAGCAGAGGCTCATAGCGGCGATGTCGTAAAAGCCACGGTAAAAAATCCATGCAACATTTCTGCCATCCTTGCGCCCGCAGCTGCAGATTATCACGGTTGGAAAATAGTTTACACTGAAAATCAATTTGATAAGATATTTGATTATGATATTGACCCATTTACCGGGGATGTTAGATAATATTGCGCGTGTGGCACACAATGTTTAAAAGTAATCATGGCCCAACGCCATGTAAGGACTCAAACGTTCAACTTCACCTACGATGCCGAGAATCGACTCGTTTCCGTCACTGGCGATGCGACCGCGACCTTCGTCTACGATGGTGACAGCAAGCGTGTCTTGTCCACGATGGACGGTGCGACGACGCTCTTCGTCGGCGCGCATTACGAGAAGGTCGGCTCAACGATAACGAAATACTATCTCGCTGGCGCAACGAGAGTCGCCATGCGCCAAGGGACGACTCTGTCTTGCCTGCTCGCGGACCATCTTTCGCAAAATGCCGATTAAAAAAATTCGCCCCGCACCGCAGACCCATCGTCTGCGCTACGGGGCGAACCTCTAGTCTCTCCCGCTATTCCCTATTCTCTGCCCTCTCACTCCTCCAACGTCGAAATATCTCCCTCCGGCAACCCCTGCGCGCGGGCCTTCAACACGCGGCGCATGATCTTGCCACTGCGCGTCTTCGGCAGTTTGTCCACGAAGCGGACTTCCTCGGGGCGGGCGATCGGTCCGATGTGCGTTGCCACATGCTGACGAAGCTCCTCGGCCAATTCTGCCGAGGCCACTTTTCCGGCGCGCAACAGCACGAAGGTGTAGATGCCCTGTCCCTTTATTTCGTGGGGGAGTCCAATAGCCGCGGCCTCTGCCACGGCGGGATGACTCACCAGCGCGGACTCAACTTCCGCGGTGCCGAGTCGATGACCCGAAACTTTAATCACATCGTCCACGCGACCGATGATCCAAAAGTAGCCGTCTTTGTCGCGCTTGGCCGAGTCGCCGGTCGTGTATTTGCCCGGATACTTGCTCCAATATTGTGTCACATATCTTTCATCGTCGCCATAAATCGTGCGCAACATCGCGGGCCACGGATTCTTCAACACGAGATAACCTTCGGTGTCATCGCCGACGGTCTTGCCCTGCTCATCTACGATTTCTGCCTCCTGCCCGAAAAACGGACGCGTGCCCGAGCCGGGTTTGAGCGGTACGACCGGAGTCGGCGTAATCATGAACGCGCCGGTTTCGGTTTGCCACCATGTGTCCATGATGGGTAATTTTTCACCACCGATAACGCGGTGATACCAGCGCCAGGCTTCGGGGTTAATCGGTTCGCCGACCGTGCCCAACAAACGCAAAGAAGAAAGGTCGTGCTTGCTCGGCCACGAATCGCCGAAGCGCATCAGTCCGCGAATGGCGGTGGGCGCGGTGTAAAAAATCGTAATGCCGTAACGCTCAATGACTTGCCACCAGCGATTTGGCTCGGGGTACGACGGCCCGCCCTCGAAGAGGAACGAAGTTGCGCCGTTGAGCATCGGGCCATACACAATGTAAGAGTGTCCCGTGATCCAGCCCGGGTCGGCAGTACACCACCAGCGGTCGTCATCTTGAATATCAAAAACATATTTCAGCGTGCTATACGTGCCCACCATGTAACCGCCGTGCGTGTGCAAAATGGCTTTGGGTTTTCCGGTGGAACCGCTCGTATATAAAATGAACAGCGGGTCTTCGGCGTCCATTTGCACCGTCTCGCATTTGCCGTCGGCGATGGGCGTCTCGAGCAGTTCGTGATACCAGTGGTCGCGGCCTGTTTCCATGTTCACTTCATTGCCCACGCGCTTGACCACGATTACATTTTCAACCGCCGGACAGCGCTTCAACGAATCGTCCACGATGGATTTGAGTTGCACGATTTTTCCGTTTTGAAATGAACCGTCGCAAGTGATGACCAGCTTTGATTTACTATCTTCGATGCGCCCGGCCAATGAGTCCACCGAGAAGCCGCCGAAGACCACCGAATGAATCGCGCCGATTTTTGCGCAGGCAAGCATGGCGAAAACGATTTCGGGAATGCGTCCCATGTAGATCGTCACGCGGTCACCTTTTTTCACGCCCATGCTTTTTATGACGTTGGCCATGCGCACCACCTGGCGGTTCAAACCAAAATACGAAAACGAGCGATGGTCCTTGCCGTCTTCGCTTTCCCAGATCAGCGCGAGTTTATTTTTGCGATACGATTTCAAATGCCGGTCCACGGCATTGTGCACGATATTAACTTTTGCCCCGGTGAACCATTTGTAAAACGGTTTTTTAGAATCATCCAAAACTTTTTTCCATTTGCCGAACCATTCGAGTTCGTTCGCTTCGGCCTCCCAAAATCCGCGCAAATCTTTTTTTGCGGATTTTGCCAGCTTGTCCCAATCTTTTAGACGCGCCTGCTCAATGACTTTTTTGGACGGATAATAAACCTCCCCCGACAACTTCCGCGCTTTCGCAACCGGCCGCGCTTTAGGCGGGCTTGCCCGTCGGACAGGTTTCGCAACTTTCGATTTAGTCTTCGTGGCCATGATTCATCTCCTTGAGGAAAAGTGTATGGAATTTTATTACAAAATGAGGGTCCAATGCAGAAATGGATTTTCAATATGAGGCACGGCAACGCCGTGCCCCTACCAGTTTCACAAATAATTCAACGCCCGCGCATGTTTCGTTAACGCCTCCCTAAATTCGGGATCCGCAATCCCAATCAACGCCCCCGCTCGCTGACGAATCGACTTGCCGTACAAGTCCGCGACGCCGTGCTCGCTGACCACAAAATGGACGTGACTGCGCGTGGTCGTCACGCCTGCGCCTTCCTTGAGCATGGCCGCGATGCGCGAGATGCGCGTGCCATTCTTCGTCAGCGTGCTGGGCAGGGCGATGATGGGCAACCCGCCTCGGGCGCGGGCTGAGCCGTAGATAAAGTCAATTTGGCCGCCGACGCCGCTGTAGGGACGTGGTCCAATGCTGTCGGCGCAGACCTGGCCGGTTAAGTCCACTTCGATCGCGGAGTTGATCGCAACCATGTTGTCGTTTTGGGCGATGATGAAGGGGTCGTTTACATATTCGGTGGGATGCATTTCAAAAATTGGGTTATCGTGCACGTATTCATAAAGGCGTTGCGTGCCGAGGATGAAACCGGCCACAATTTTTCCATAATGGAGAGTCTTCTTTTCGCCGTTGATGATGCCGCGCTCGATGAGGTCAATGATGCCGTCGGAAAATAATTCGGTGTGAATGCCGAGGTCTTTGTGATTGCCAAGTTTTCTTAGCACCGCGTCAGGGATTCCGCCGATGCCGACTTGCAAAGTGGCGGCGTTTGGAATCAGCGCGGCGACATGTTCGGCGATGGCGTTTGTGACGGTGTCGTTGGTGGCCGACATGTGTACTTCGGGCAGGGCGTAATCCACCGGCACGATCACATCTAATTTGGAGATGTGAATGAATGAGTCGCCCAACGTGCGCGGCATGCGCGGGTTGACTTCTGCGATGACGATTTTTGCGGCGATGGCCGCCGCTTTTGTGACGCCCACCTCCACGCCCAGCGAACAATAGCCGTGCTCATCAGGTGGCGAAACTTGAATCAGGGCGATCTCAATGGGCAGGTGGCCCGAGGAGAACAGGTCAGGAATTTCGGACAGGAAGCAGGGCGTGAAATCGGCGCGACCTTCATTGACGGCGGCGCGCACGTTGTCGCTGATGAAGAGCGTGTTCACGCGCAGATGTTTTTCCATGCCGCGGGCCACATAGTCTGCCGAGCCGAAGGTGAGCACTTGCACGATTTCCACATTTTCAAGGCGTGGCGCAGATTGCACAAGGGCGGCGACCAAGTCTTTGGGCACCGAGCAGTTTCCGCTGAGAAAGATACGCGTATTCGATTCGACCAAACTCACCGCGTCCTGCGGCGTCTTGATGCGCTGATTAAATTCTTCGAGCCAGTAGGTTATTTTGTTCATTAAGCCTTTTTGGAAAACCAAACACAGGTTTCATTTGGCGATGCTTGCGGGGATTGCATGGCTGGCTCAACTATACAGAAAAAGCGCGCGCGGCGCAAGTAACAAAAAACCGCTCCCTGAAAAGCGGAGCGGTTTTTTGAAGGGGACTTACTGCGCAGGCTGTTGCTGTTGCTCGTTGAGGAAAGACTCAAGTGTTGGGTCGAGCGGAATGCGATTGAGCCATGAGGTGAAGATGGTCAAGGACTTGATTTCATCGGCGGCTGTGCGCGCGCCGGCAAGCCAGTTGTCGAAGATGGACTGTTTAGCCGCCTGAATGGCGTCAGCGGTCAGCGGGCGGTCTTCGTGACCGAGGACTTGAATGATGTGAAAGCCAAAATCGGACTTGATCGGCTCGCTGATTTCGCCAACCTTGAGCGCGAAGGCGGACTCTTCAAAGGTCGCTACCATCGCGCCTCGCCCGAACCAACTCAGGTCGCCGCCTGAATCTTTGTTGCTAGTGTCGGTGGAGTGCTCGGCGGCCTGAGTGGCGAAGTCGTCGCCAGCTTTGAGGTGCTCAATAATGCTCAGCGCAGTGGCCAGATCGGCCACGAGGATGTGGCGCGCCCAGACCTGCTCTTCAGTGGATTTGACTTCAGAGGTCATCGCGTCGAAGAGTTTTGTGCGGTACAAGTCGCTTTCGACGAGGCGGCGGTAGTCGGCCTCAGTAATGCCGATATCTGCGAACTGCACCATGCTTTCGGCAAATTGGGTTTCAAAAGCTTCCACGGTGAAAGGTGTGGATGTGGGAGCCGGCGTGTAGGTGGCCGTCACGGTGGGGCTGAGTGTGACGGTCGGCGTGGCGGTGAGCGCCTCGGTGGGAGTCGGAGTCAACGAGGGTGTCGCCGTCTGGGTCAGGTCGGGCGTCATGGTGATGGTCGGGAACCAGGTGGCGGTGGGGGTGGGCGAACCCGCTTCGGTCGGGGTGGGTGTGATCGTCACCAGGGCCAACTGCGTCCCTGATAGAGTCGGGAAGACGATCTCAGTGGCGGTGGGTGCGGCGGTGGGTGTGCCGTCAACATAGAAGCCAAAGACTTCTTGCGTGCGCGCTTGAACTTCTGCTTCAGTTAACACAATGCCGCGTTTGGCCGCTTCCTCGCGGATGAGCATGTCGTTGACCAGGCCGTCAATCACGCTCTGGCCCAGGGGTTCGGCGCCTTCGGGTGAAAGTTGGAATTCAATTTGTTGAATTTGCTGGGCAACGTCCAGACCGAATTGCTCGTATTGCTTGTACTGCGCCCATTGGCCGATTAACTGCTGGCGTTGCAGGCGCACATGATATTGGAACTGACGTGTATTAATCACGTCTTCGCCCAACTGCACAATGGGCTGGTTGCGGACGAGGTAATCTGTCGCGTTGTTGATGGCGGCTACACTGCGGCTCTTGACGATGCCGGTCAGCGCAAAAATGAGCACGATGACGCCGATGGCCACCGCGCCCCATTGAATGTATTTACTCTGTTGGCGTTCGCGCGCCAAACGGGCGACGTGCTTGCGGGTTAAGACCGTTGTTCGCTGGTGTCGGTTTCTTGGGTTGTTTGATGGATCCATGATTTCTCTCCGTGGCAAAGAAACGGGGCATGGGGATTATCCATGCCCCGTGTTTCTTCGCGGTGTGATTACTGGCGGCCTTCGTCTTGCGGACGGCCAGTGAAGGGCAGGATGGCGATGTGTCGCGCCTGTTTGATGGCGCGAGCCAGCACGCGCTGGTGTTTGGCGCAGGTGCCGGTTTGGCGGCGGGGACGGATCTTGCCATCGTCGGTGACGAGGCGTCTGAGCACGTCCGCCTTTTTGTAGTCAATAATCAACAGTTTGTCGGCGCAAAACTGGCAGAACTTGGGACGCGCGAAATATTTTCGGTCGCCGCCTTCGCCGCCGGACCCGCCTTCGGATCCGCGCCTGTAATCTTCAGCCATAATAAACTCCTCGTACTAAAAGGGAAAATCGGGTTCGTTCGGTACAGACATCGAGTCGTCATTTTCTGCCGGAGGGGGAGTCTCGTGAACATGATTGGCATCGCGGCGTTCGCCCAACATCAACATCTCATTGGCCACGATCTCCACGGTTGTGCGCTTCACGCCGTCCTTTTCCCAGCCTCTGCTTTGCAAGCGTCCCTCAATGTAGACTTGTTGTCCCTTAGTGAGGTATTGTTTGCAAATTTCCGCCAGGTTGCTCCAGGTGACGATGTTGAACCACTCTGTTTCAGAATGACGCTCGCCGTCGCCGGAATTCCAAGTGCGGCTTACCGCCACGGTGAAAGTTGTGACAGGTTTGCCTGCGCCGGTGTAGCGCATCTCGGGATCGCGGCCCAAATGGCCGATGATGGTGACTTTGTTCAAGCCTCGACTCATATTAACCTCCGTGTCTACCGATGAGAAACGATGTTAGGCTACCACGGCCAGCATGTGGCGCATGATGGGTTCTGTGAAACGAATGTTTCGTTCCAGGTCTGCGGTCTTGTTCGGCAAGATGCTCAGGTTAAACAGCACGTAGTTGCCATCGCGTTGTTTGTGAATAATGTAGGCCAGGCGACGCTTGCCCCACAAATCCACCTTGTCTATGGTGCCGCCAGATTCAGTGATCCAGCTGGAGACTTTTTCAACGATACCGTTGAACGCAGTCTCGTCCAGATCGGGCTGGACAATGCAAGTCAATTCATATTTACGCATAGAGGGAAATCCTCCTTTCCATGGGTTTGCTCTCGTGCAGGCCGTTGGCCGGTCGGGAGCGGAAGGAGACACAGATTGTGTCTAATTTACGAACGGGCGAGAGTTTATCACAGAATTTGTCAACGCACATAAATTGGATTACTAAAAATCCAACCGCGCCGCGCACCCAAATAATTTTTGTGGACTTCCAGCCGGTAAGCGCCTCGCTCGCTGATAGCGAACGCGCCATGTTGAGTCCGCCTCAAATGCTCCACCGTTTGGCCGGATTGCACCAAAGTGACATCTGCCGCCGCTGGGAGCGAAAACTCCAACATCACGCCGTCGCCCAGCGGAATCTCCTCGCCCATCGTGGCGGACGATTCGCGTCCCTGCGCGCTGAAGCGGAATCCGCGCGTCGGCGCGATGAGGTCGTAGCCCACCCAGCCGCGACCCGCTCCCAGAGAGGCCAGAACCGCTTCACGGTCCGCGCTGGTTTCGCCCGTGAGGGCAGAGTCAATTAGCAGGTGCGTATTGAGCGCAGAGAAGTGAAAGTCGTAGGGGAAGATAATCCACTTGAGTGGGCCGAGGTGATACGGAATCGCGTGCGCGTCGGAGCCGCCAATTGCCGCGATGTGCTGACCGGCGGCGAGCAGTGCGTCCCATTTTTTGAGCGTGTCTGCGTTGGGGCCGTGACCGTAGAGTTGCGGAAAATAAACATGCAGGAGCGCGCTGGGCCAATTGCCGATGACGGTTTTAAATTCGCTGAGGTGATTCCAAATTTCGAGACCAGTGAAACCGCTGACCTCCCAGTTGACCCAGGTGATGTCGGTTTCGCCGAAGAGCGGCGCGTCGGTTTCGTGCGGATGCGCGAGGAAGCAGATGCCGCCCGACTCGCGCACAGCGTTGATTAATTCTTGCGGATTTTGCGCGAGCGTGGCGAGGTCGCGGTTCGCGCCGAAGACGAGCAGATGATTCTTTTGCGGGTCGCGCGCCTGGTCGTGGACTTCCTGCCCGATGAGCATGAGCAGACGCTTGCCATCTTTTTCGCGCCAGCCCTCGAAACCCTCGACGAAGATGTTGTGGTCGGTGACGATGACCACGTCCACATTCTGACGCATGGCCGCCGCCGCGATGTCGCTGTGCAGGCCGTGGCCGTCGGAGTAGCGCGTGTGCATGTGCAAGTTGACGGTGATTTCGTGCATAAATTTTTAGGCTCGCTGGTAATATGCCAAAATATTTGGCCGCGTGAGGAAATATATAATGACCGCCACGATGGGCAGGCCGATGAGCGCTTCTGGTTTAATGCCGCTGACCGCGCCGAGCGTGTCGCCGATTAAGTTCATGATCAATATGGTCAGGCCTGCAATGTAGCCCCAATATTTCCCACGCAAGAGTCCGATAGCGGAGGCGGCACAGGCAAGGCTGACAACTAAAAGCAAAATTGGCGCGCCAATGCCCATGCCATCAAAAGCTGTCCGCGCGGTTGGGTTAACCCGCCACATGGGCTCAAGCGGTCCGCCGGGCGTGAGCAGGGAAATGGCGGAGAGCCCGCTCATCAACGTGCCGAAGATGAAAAAATAACCGAAGAGGCTGATGGCGATAGGTGGCTTTGAAATCATGACGCGTTAGCCTTGAAGAATTTCTTCGCGATGTTTGCGGTAATCACGGACGAGTGAGTCGACACAGCGGGCTACCGTCGTCGGTCCGCCGCGATAGTGGACGATGCCCGTATCGAGTTCCCATTCATCTTCGTCAATGGATTGCAGATATAGCGCGAGCGCGTCCATGCCGCTGGATAATTGTGTCAGGAGAATCGTACGGTCTGTAGAATTGTACTGCTCGAAAAATTTTGCGTTGACCTTGCGATAGTCATTCGTGCCATCGTAAAAATAAAATGGTTCAACGCCTTCACGCAACATCCCGCACCCGACGAGGGTGATGCGATTCCAGCCGACGAGGTGGGCGACGATGTCACGCGGAGTCCAGTCACCGAGGGATTTGGTGAAGCCGTCTGTGTTGAGTCCTTGCACGGCTTCGACGAAATCTTTGTAGGCGGTCTTTAGATCTGAGAGTTGTTTGGTTTTGTTGTCAAACATGGGCGGCTCACTTTTCAGAGATGAATCACTTTCTCATTTAATCGAATGGAGTCCCGCTATTCCAACTGGAAAAAACAGGAATATCGGAACAACCCAAGCGAACACCCCAATTCCAACCGATTGCCAATTTGTCAATTTCTTCTGTTCCATTTCGTCCCTTTAGCGCTCATCGAAGATTACCCGTGCGGCGCCAATAGTAGCGCAAATAGTGTAAAGCCTCCCACCCAAATCCCTATCCAAGCCCCGATCCGAGTTCCTTGCAATGAATTAGACAGATATTTTCCAATCAGTGCCCCCACTATACCTAACACGCCACCTATAATGCTATAAGAGATTATCATTCCAAAGTAGAACGCAAGATCAGATAAAAGTATTATCGAGAATATTGCAAAGGTTGTGCCAAATCCTACCTGTGCTCCGATCCGAACCGCTTGCCAGTTTGTCACAGGAGCATCTCTTTCCAATTGTTCTTTTTTTGCCTTGATGCGCGCGACTTCTCGATTTGTCAATCCCTCTTCCATTTCTTCTTTCGTTAATACAATACCCAATTTCACCAGTGCGCTTGTAGCCGCGCCGCGAACATTTTTGTTGTCGTCGGAAGTTGCCGCATTTCTCAGAGCATCTATGACGTTTTGATTGCTGGCTTTTTGTTCCTCCAATGAGCCAACGGCCCACGCTCGAACTTGCGCATCACTCGATGTTTGCAGTTGCTCGAGGAGATCCTCAATGCTGGGGGCTTGGATTTGTTCAATCATTTTTACTCCTTTAACTTCTTCGGCCTACATTTATGTAACCCCTCATGGTTGTGATTAGTTGCTTTTATCACTCGATATTGCGCCGCGCAATCTCCACCCGCACAACCGGCGCGACCTTCGTGCCGAATAACTCAACAGCGTGCATCATTTTCTTGTGCTCGATGGCGTTGTTGCCTATGTACATGGTGAAGCGCTGATGGTTAAAGATTTCGTGTTGAAAAAGAATCTTTTCGATAACTTCCTCTGGCGTGCCCACAAAATCGGAGCCGCGCAGGAGGCGTTGTTGCTCCAGTTGTTTTTGCGTCGCCGGTGACCAGCCGCGCTCGCGGCCGATCTTGTTCATGTTAAAAGTTTGAATCGGATAATACTCGTCCACGGCTTCTTGCGAATTGTCGGCGATGAATCCGTGCGAGTTGATGCTCAGTGGAATCTGAGTGGGGTCGTAGCCGCTCTCGGCGGAGGATTGGCGATACAGCTCAAGGAACGGGGCGAAGCGCTCGGGTTGCCCGCCGATGATGGCCAGCGCCATCGGCAGTCCGAGCGAGGCCGCGCGGACAACGGACTCGGGCGTCCCACCGACGGCTATCCAAAGTGGAATCTGTTTTTGCACGGGACGAGGGAAGACGGGCAGGTCTTCGAGCGGCGCGCGGAAGCGGCCTTTCCAGGTGACGCGCTCACGTTCGTTGAGTTGTTTGAGTAGAAGCAATTTTTCTTCAAAGAGTCCATCGTAATCGTGCAAGTCGTAACCGAAGAGTGGAAATGACTCGATGAACGAGCCGCGACCAGCCATGATTTCGGCGCGGCCATTCGAGATCAAGTCCACGGTGGCGAATTGCTGAAAGACGCGCACGGGGTCCTCGGAGCTGAGCACCGTCACAGCGGTGGAGAGGCGGATGTTCTTCGTCCGCGCGGCGGCAGCGCCCAGCACTACCGTCGGCGCTGAGACGAGGTACTCGGTACGGTGATGCTCGCCGATGCCGAACACGTCGAGTCCGGTTTGGTCGGCCAGCTCAATCACTTCGAGTAAATTGCGAATCACTTCGGCGGGGTCTTTCTTCGCGCCGGTCAGCGGGTTCGTGCCTGCGTCCACGAAGGTATACAGGCCGAGTTCAAAAGGGCGATTTTGATTGGAGGGGGAGGTTGTGTCCATGGTTGCGGGTTAGATGGGCTTGGTGGAGATAATCATACATGCGGGATTCGCCACAGAGCACACCGGGTTTTTTGAGAAGCTCATTTAGGATCGGTTTTTTTTCTCTGCGTTCTCTGTGGCAAATAACCTGAGTTCAATATCATCCGCCGCAAGGCGCACCATTTTTTCGAAAACAAAGCCGAGTTTTTCGAGCACGCGCACAGACGGCTCGTTGGCCGGGTCGACGATGGCGACGACGCGCGTGAGGCCGGCTTTGTCCCAGCCAAATTTCAGCCAAGCCTGCGCCGATTCAACTGCATAGCCTTTGCCCCAGTAACGCGGAAGGAAGGCATAACCTAAATCTACATCGGGGAGCGTGTCGCGGCGAATCAGTCCGCACATGCCGGTCACTTCACCAGTTTCTTTGATGACAACCGCGGCGAGACCGAATCCATTTTTGGCGTAACTGTTCAGCGCGGCGTTGGTGATGTACGTGCGCGCCTCTTCATCCGTGTGCACATTGCGCTGGCCGATGTTCTGAATGAACGAGGGATCGTTGAGTAGCTCAATAATGAAGGCGGTGTCGTCCGCAGTGAGCGGACGGAGTAGCAGACGTGGGGTTTCGAGTGTGTCCATTTTATATCTCGGCCAGAATATTTTGTAATGCGGACATATCTGCGAATGGAATCGCCCCCGTCGCTTTGAGCGACTCGGCCGGGGTGAACGCCGCATGCCCATACACGCGCATGCCCGCGCGGACGGCGGCTGTCACACCCGGCACGCTGTCTTCGATGACGATACAGCGGCTAGGATGCACATTGAAAGCCCGGGCCGCTTCGAGGAAGACATCCGGTGCGGGCTTGGGGTGGGGGACTTCCAGTTCGAGGTATGTCGGTAAGGAACGCATGATTCATTACGGCGCCGATGATAACGGCTCCGGCTTTGCGCAGTTGCTGAACGATGAAAGCATCCTGCTTCGGCGTCGGGGCATCAACCAACGCCAGCGAG
>VFKQ01000381.1 GCA_009885445.1 Anaerolineaceae bacterium
CATAGGCTCAAGCCGCCGTCCTCGGCGGCGTTTTGCGAGTAAATCTTGCGCCGAGGACGGCGCAAGGAGCAAGCTCTATTTTTACTCGTATTTGTACGGTAGAGAATTTGACAGCAAATAATCCCGCGCGCGCCCACTTTTCACTTTTACCATCCCATCGAAGTCCGCTAGGATGATGTTTCCCGCTACAAGATCGCCTTGACATTCCTCTCTATTTGTTGTACAGTATTCCTGTACGGATTGGAGCATTCCTTATGACCATCGAATTTACCTATACCAATGCGCGTGAACAACTTGCCAGCCTGCTTGACCGCGTTAGTAAAGACCGCGAGGTCGTTATCATCCAACGGCGTGGCTCCGAGGATGTCGCCATGATCTCTGCGGATGAACTTGCCAGCCTGACTGAAACCGCTTACCTGATGCGCTCCTCTCAAAATGCCAAGCGGATTCTTTCGGCGCTGGCGCGCGCACTCAAGAATAAAGGTAAATCGCAGAGCATGGAAGAGCTCAGGCGCGAGGTGGGGCTTGAAGCCGAAAAAGCGTGAGGCGGTCTTTCAGCCTGAATTCATTGAGGATCTGCGCTATTGGGTCGAGGCGGATCGCAAACTGGCTTTGCGCGCTCTCGAATTGGTTGATGCAATTTTGCGCGATCCATTTGAAGGAATTGGCAAGCCCGAACCGCTCAAATATCTTGCTCCTGGATGTTGGTCTCGCAGATTGACACAGGAGCATCGCCTTGTCTATCTCGTTCGCGACAATCGAATTGATTTTCTGCAAGCAAGATACCACTACAGCAAATAATCCCGCGCATGTCCATCTTTCGCTTCTACCATCCCATCGAAGTCCGCTACGGTGACCTGGACCCGCAGGGCCACCTGAACAACGCCAAATATCTGACCTACTTTGAACAGGCGCGTATTCAATACGTGCGCTATCTTGGTCTCTTCATTGAAGGACAGTCGTTCTTAGACATCGGCGTCATCGTTGCAGACATTCACATTGCCTATCGTCAGCCCATCAACTGGGACACGCCGGTCAAAGTGGGCGTGCGCACCGCGCGGCTGGGCACCAAGTCTATGACGGTGGAGCAGGCCGTCGTCCATGCGCAAAGTGATGCGGTTTTGGCCGAGGGCGAAGTGATTTTGGTGGCGTTCGATTACCGCGCGGGGAAGTCCATATCCATTCCAAACGAGTGGCGCGAAAAGATTTTAGCGTTTGAAGGTTTGAGTGGAGGCTGAAAAAAATGTCCAAAATCACATTCGTTGTTGAAAAAGATTCTGCTGGCGGCTATTTTGCTCGCGCGTTAGGTTTTTCCATTTTCACGCAGGCCGACAGCATCGAAGAACTGAAGGAGATGGCTCAAGATGCCGTTCGCTGTCACTTCGATGATGCTCAGATTCAGCTGACCATAATTTTTCGTGGATCGGAATAATGAAACTCGACGCCGCCCTGCCTCCCGTCCAACTAAAAGACGTCCCCGCGCTTGCCAAGGCCGCAGAGTCAATGGGATTCGACGCACTGTGGACGACGGAGACTCAGCACGATCCCTTTTTGCCGCTGACGTTGGCCGCCGAACACACCACGGACCTCAAAGTGGGCACGGCCATCGCAGTCGCTTTCGCCCGTTCGCCCGCCACGCTGGCCTACACCGCCTGGGACTTGGCCGCCCAATCCAACGGACGATTCATCCTCGGCCTCGGCACGCAGGTCAAGCCGCACATCGAGCGTCGCTTCGGCATGACCTGGCCCGAGTCGCCGGTGGGGAAATTGCGCGAACAAATCCTTGCCATCCGCGCATTGTGGGACACCTGGCAGAACGGCACAAAACTAAACTTTCGCGGCGAATATTACAAACTCACATTGATGTCGCCGTTTTTTAATCCCGGGCCGCTCGCCCTCACCCCCGACCCCTCTCCCGATTACGGGAGAGGCGAGTCGCTCATTCCAATTTACATCGCCGGCGTCAACACTAGACTCGCGCAACTCGCTGGCGAACTGTGCGAGGGATTTCATGCGCACCCGTTTCATAGTCCACGCTATTTGAGGGAGGTGGTCATTAAGGCAATTGAGCAAGGATTGGAAAAGGAAAGAAGAAACAGGAAAGAAGTTAGTGTTTCGGTCAGCGCATTTGTGGCGACGACTCCCGAGGAGATAGAATCTGCACGGGCGCAAATTTCTTTTTACGCGTCCACCCCGTCTTATCACGCGGTGCTCGACTTCCACGGCTGGAGCGGCGTCGCGGAGAAGTTGTCCGCGCACGCTTCGCGCGGCGAATGGGACGCCATGCCCGCATTGATCACAGATGAGATGCTCTCTGAGTTTTGTTTGATGACCACGTCCGAAAAACTGGCCGCCGAATTGAAGAGTCGTTACACGGGCCTCGCGGATCGACTGACGCTGTACATGCCCTTCGTTCCTGGCGAGCGGGATGAGTGGTGGAAGAACTTGGCCGGGAATATCAAAACAGGTTGAAGGGAATTTGCCAATGAAAAACCAAGCCCAGATTGATGCCGCCAGATTTCACAATGTTGAATTCAGCAGCTAAAATGTCGCCCTGCTCGATCAACACAGCAGGATATTGTTAATCGCGAAGAAAGACATTCGACAAATAACCCTGAAATACGGTTTTCAAGCGGAGCGCCCCATTGTTGAAATCGCTTTTGGCGTTACTATTTTTTAACGGGGCTGTATTTTATTGCGAATTTTATTCTGCATGTGTTTATAAACCGGGCCTTTTACACAATTCAAGGAATGGGTCTTCTACTTTTGCCGGTAGGCGCATGGTTCATCGTGGATGGTTTTCGAAAACGATTTTATTTTGAAGTTGCTATCGATAAGGATGAGCGCAAGTTTCCACTCGGCAATAACCCCGACAAAATACAATTGCAAAAATTTATCAAGATCGCATCTCAATTGGGCTATCATATAGACGCCACTATCCTGGATAGAAACATCGATCCGTAATTTATTTAAAAGGAGACGATTTTATGAATACACTGATCGGTAGCGGAGTTGTTTTCTGCGTTCTCGCCCTTGTGCGGCTTGTTGATTATCTTCTTCATCATCAGCTTCTTTCTGCCCAGTTTTAGGGGCAGACCGCGCGGCCCATTCACGGGTGGGCGTTTCTTCAATCGTCCGCCCGGAGGATCTTCGTCGGGGGGCAGTGTGGGGAGTCGACCTGCTGGCGGCAAGCCCGGAAGAATCGGAACACATCGTCCAAGTGGCGGCGGCTCTAAAGGGATTAGCAAGCGCTGACGCTGGCAAGACTTACGCAATTTTCTCCCTTGCACAAACTGCCGTCATTGCGAGGATGGTATTTCCCGACGAAGCAATCTCCTCGTCAAACATGAGATTGCTTCGGGCAAGTACACCCTCGCAATGACGGATGTAAGGTTAAGAATTTCTTGCAAAACTCTTGTGCCCCTCTCACCCTCCGCTAATTCCCTCGCGGTGAAAGCGGATATAATGACGACGCTTACTGAGGCGTCGTCATTTTTTTGGAGAAACAATGGATACATCCCTGCTTTCTGGTTTAATTTTCTTTCTGGCTTTTGCCAGC
>VFKQ01000132.1 GCA_009885445.1 Anaerolineaceae bacterium
CGGGCAAATCCACATTCATGCGCATGCTCGCCACCATCACCAAACCCACCGATGGGCAAATCCTGTGGGACGATATTAATATCGTCCAGCATCCTGATACATTACGCGCCGTGCTCGGATATTTACCGCAAGACTTCGGAGTCTATCCGAATCTTAATGCCATCGAATTTCTCGAATACATGGCAGCCATCAAAGGACTCGACGCCAAATCTGCAAAGAAACGTATTGACGAACTTTTACAACTTGTTAATTTAGTTGAAGCCGCGAAACGTCCGCTCGGCGGATATTCGGGCGGCATGAAACAGAGAGTCGGAATCGCACAGGCATTGCTCAACGACCCGCAACTGCTTATCGTGGATGAACCCACTGTCGGGTTAGATCCCGAAGAGCGAGTCCGTTTCAGGAATCTGCTGTCAGACCTATCGGGCGAAAGAATCGTGATTCTATCCACGCACATTGTTTCAGATGTGGAAGCCACGGCGTCTCGCATTGCGCTGGTCAACAAGGGTCAACTGCTGAGAGAATCTGCGCCCGAAGAATTGCTCAAAGAACTTGAAGGCAAAGTCTGGGAGTGGACGGTCTCTAGCGACGACCTTGTGACGCTCAAGCAAAAGCACATTGTCAGCGGCACGATCCGCAAAAGCGACGGCGTGCAGGTGCGCGTGGTCAGCGCCAATCAGCCCACAGCACAGTCGCGAAGCGCAAGCCCAAACCTTGAAGATGCATACTTGTATTTCATCGGGGGGCACGCATGAATCAAGCCCGCGTGATTTATCACATTGCCCGCGCCGATTTTTTGGAACGCGTGCGGCGTTATAGCTTCCTCGTTATGTTGGGCGCGGTGGTGTTTCTGGGTTACCAGGTTGCCATCGGCAACATGACGCTGGAACTAGGCATATATCGCGGCGAATATAACTCCGCTTGGGTCGGCGCGATGATGTCACTCATTGCCGCATTCTTCCTCGGCTGGTTTGGCTTCTATCTTATCAAAGGCTCCGTGGCGCGCGACCGCGAAACAGGCGTCGGGCAAATCATGGCAACCACGCCGCTCACCCGCCTCACTTATTTAATTGGCAAGTGGCTCAGTAACTTCTCGGTGTTGATGGCAATGGTGGCGGTGCTCGTCTTGGCTGGTATCGTCATTCAAATAGTACAGGGCGAAAATACACAAATCGCTTTAGGCGTCTTCCTTGCCCCATTTTTTTTAATTGCCATGCCGCTCATGGCACTCGTCGCCGCCACTGCGGTCTTATTTGAATCCATCCCGTTTTTACGAGGCGGCTTCGGCAACATTGTCTACTTTTTTTTATTTATCCTGTCTATGCCGCTCTTCCTCGAAAACAGCACCCTGAGCAAACACCCAGCCTATGAACCGATGGGGCTGGCATTGTTGGCAACCGAAATGGGGAAAGCCGTCAGCGCATTTTATCCCACCTACGATGGTAGCTTCACCCTTGGAGGGTCTGGCATTGTTGGAGCGGCAACGAAAACCTTCACCTGGAATGGCATCCACTGGACGCCCGAGGTGATTTTTGCGCGCCTCAGCTTGTTCACACTTGCTTTAGCATTCACTTTCATCGCGGCACTCTTCTTTGACAGATTTGATCCCTCGCACAGCAAACCCCGGCGGACAAAAACCCGCACGCCTCTTTCCGCGCCCGTAGCGGCTTCACCCTCTCCGTCCATCCCTCAGCCCGTGCATTTGACGCCTCTATCTGCGTCGACAAATAATTTCACATTTCTGCGCGTCTTGATCTCGGAACTAAAACTCCTGCTCAAAGGTCAACGCTGGTGGTGGTACGCCATCGTTGTTGGATTGTTCGTTGCAGGCATTGCCAACACTGCGCCAAATGCACGCCAATTTGTTTTGATGATCGCGTGGGTCTGGCCTATCCTCATCTGGTCTGGGCTGGGCAACCGCGAGACGAGCAACAACACCCAGCAAATGGTCTTCTCCTCCGCCGCGCCGTTGATGCGTCAACTGCCTGCGCAGTGGGTCGCTGGATTCATCGTCACTGCTTTGACAGGGAGTGGCGTGTTAATCAACCTACTCAAAGCAGGCGACACCATCGGTTTGCTAGCGTGGACGTCCGCCGCTGTTTTCATTCCATCGTTTGCGCTCGCATTGGGCGTGTGGAGCAACAGCCACAAATTATTCGAAGTGTTGTATATGGTCATCTGGTATGTCGGCCCGCTCAACAAAGTGCCTGAATTGGATTATCTCGGCGCGAACAGCAACGGCAACATCGGGGTCTTCATTCCGTTTTCAATTGCTTTGATCGTCGCCGCCTTTGTTGGCCGGGCGCGACAGTTGCGAAGTTAAATCAAAGTCCCTCGCTTGTGCGAGGGACTTTTTGTTTACGCTCGTTCGAGCGAGAATTTGTGTTTACCGATGCTGTGGCCGGGGATGTTGGCGTGGAAGGCGCAGATTGAAAAAATCGGCGAAATCTGCGGATTGTTTTTTCTCTACCGTACAAATAGGAGTAAATGCCGTCATTGCGAGCAGGGTATTTCCTGAATAGCATCCCGAATGCTATTGTCGGGACGAAGCAATCTCCTCGTCGAACACGAGATTGCTTCGGGCGAGTACGCCCTCGCAATGACGGATGCACGGTAGTGAATTATTTTTACAACTGCCAAAAAGCAGAAGTCAACCCAAGACTCGTAAACAGCGTCTGCGCCTCGTCTTTGCTCTTACGTTTCCACTCCGCACTGCGACGGTCTTCGCTATACCAGGCCTGCGCCATGCCCCAGACTTGAGCCAGCGAAAGCAGTCCGTCCATTCCAAGATTATTTTTTGCACACCACTCGCGCACATGCTCCTCCGACCGGAAGAGGGACATGGTGCCTCAGGTGAAAACAATATCATCCCACCAGTGCGCGGCGGGCACGGCAAAATGCGCAACTGCTGACGACGCGCGCGGCCCGTCTTTCGTCACTTCGAGAATTAAAGACTCGCCGCAATCGGGGCAATGACTCTCGACAACTGCCTCGCGGCGAATCATCACGCTGACGCCGAGCGCGTCCCAGATGCAGTTTGCCCACCACTCATCCGCCCCAGCGCGGACCTTGAAGCGGGTGGCCGCCGCCGAAAACGGATTCGCCATCCGCACTTCGCCGTCGGCTTGCAAGACGAACATGTGCGCATCGGCCAAGCGCTGAAACGATTCGCCCACGTCGCTCACGTCGAGTCCCATCTGCGCGGCCAGCGCGGTCTTAAGCGGCACAACGCCGCGCGTCAGAATTGAGTCGTAAACAGTCTTGCGTACAAGGACATCCAGCTCAGTAGACATGCAGGCCTCCGTAAAAAAAAGTTAATCCACGCTGACGGCCGGCGCGGTCTCAGCCGCGCGTTCCGTCAACTCGAGGCGCGGGGTGAAGAGCACGGCGATCAGCGCAAGCGTGGCGGCGATGGCGGCAATGACGAAGATGATGTGAATCGAATCGGCCATGGCCAGGCGCACCGATGAGTCGAGGGCTAACTGTGAGCCAGGACCCGGATTCAGAATCGCCTCCACCCGCTTTGGGTCGAGGCCCGAGGCGGCGAGGCGGATGCTCAAAGCGGCGCCCATCACGCTCACGCCGAGAGTCCCGCCGATGGAGCGGCTGAATTGTAAAGTCGAGGTGGCTGTGCCGAGCTGGCGTTTCTCCACGCTGGTTTGCACCGCAACGAGGAACGAAGGCACGGAGAGTCCCATGCCAATGCCCATCAAGGTGACGAAGACCATCATCAGACTCTGACTCGAGTCTGCGTTGATGGTGATCATCAGCAATGCGCCGAGGGCGAAGGTGGTGGTGCCAATTATGCCGAGGATGCGATAACCCACGCGCAAGATAATTGACATGCCGATAATGCTCGAAAGCACCCAGCCCAGCAACATGGGCGTGATGGTGATGCCCGGGCGCGTGGCGTCGGCGCCGAGCACGGCCTGCACAAAAAGCGGAATGAATGAGATGCTCCCGAACACCGCCGCGCCCGAAAGCAGGCCGTGCAAATTGGAGACGGCGAAAAGACGCTCGCGAAAAAGTTTGATTGGCAGAATCGGGTCGGCGGCGCGGTTTTCGATCCACAGCAAAAGTGCAAATAACGCCAGCGAGGCAATGATGAACAATGTGCCGTTCAGTGTGCCAAAGTCCATTAAGCCGAGCAATAATAAAACCACCGCCGCCGAAAGTACGCCTGCGCCGCTGTAATCAACAGATGGATTCGCGTGGCGTTGCATTTGCTCTTGAAAGGCCAGCACCACCAGCGCCAGCGCAATGGGGCCAACGATTAAGTTGACATAAAAGACCCAGCGCCACGAAAGTTGCGCCACGAGGAATCCGCCCAGCAACGGACCGGCAATCGACGAGACGCCCCACACGCCCGAGAACAATCCCTGCATGCGCGCGCGTTGTTGCAGTGAAAATATTTCACCAATCATGATGAAGGCCAGCGGCAAAATGCCGCCCGCGCCGATTCCTTGCAAGGCGCGCGCAAAAATTAATTGCGGCATGCTGTTTGCGTTGCCGCTCAACACCGAACCGGCCAGGAAGAGTCCCATGGCAATGATGTAGAGTCTGCGGCGGCCATATAAGTCGGAGAGTTTGCCGTACAGCGGCACCGCAGTAGTGGAGGCCAGCATGTACGCCGAAAAGACCCACGAGTAATGTTCCAGCCCGCCCAGTTGACCGACGATGGTGGGCATGGCCGTGGCCACCACGGTGGATTCCATCGAAGCCAGAAAAATACTGATCATGATGCCAGCGGTGACAATTCCGATTCGTCTTTTAGACATGGTTTTCCTTTTGAATAAATCATTTCGCCACAGCCCGCAGGGTTATAAAGAACACTGAGAAAATCCTTTAAAAACTCTGTGCCCTGTGTGGCGAAACCTTCTGTATTCAGCCAGACGTTTCGTCAGGCTATTTTTCTTTCGATGAAATCCCACTTGTTGCCGTATAAATCTTCAAACACCACGACCGTGCCGTACGCTTCATTGCGCGGCTCTTCATTAAATTTCACGCCGCGCGCTTTCATCAAATTGTAATCGCGCCAGAAATCATCTGTGTGCAAGAACAGGAAGACTCGCCCCCCAGTCTGATTGCCCACCACAGCGGACTGACTCTCTGACACCGCCCGCGCTAAAAGGAGTCCGCTCCCGCCGCGCCCGCGAGGGGTGACCACGACCCAGCGTTTACCTCCGCCCATGTCGGTGTCTTCGCTCAGCGCGAAACTTAATTTCTGCGTATAAAAGTGGATCGCCTCATCATAGTCACGCACCACGAGGGCCACGAGGGCGAGAGATTGGTTCATGAAACTTTGTCCTTTGCTTAACTATCCAATGACTCAACCAGCGAACTAAAAAACTATCTCGCCCCTCGTCGCCCAAACTGCCGCTCCAACACGTCCACCGACAAATGAATCATCGTCGGCCTGCCATGCGGACAGGTGCGCGGCGACTCGCAGGCTTCGAGGTCGTTGAGCAGGGCGCGCTGTTCCTCGGGCGAGAGGGTTTGTCCACCTTTGACGGCGAGACGTTTGCAGACTCGTCCTGCAATTTTTTTCTCGATCTCATTTTGCAGAGGCGCTTCGTCTTCCTCGAAATCCTCCACCAGCGCGCGCAATGCCGAGGCGGGGTCGGCGCCCGCAAACAGCGCGGGAATGGCGCGCACTTGAAAGGAATTGCCGCCAAATTCCTCGACGTCGAATCCAAATTGATTTAGAATCGGTAATTGGGTAATTAGTAATTGGGCCGATTGCGGCGGCAGTTGCACCACCGCGGGCACAAGCAGACTCTGCGAAGGGATTTGTTTCCGTCCGCGTTGGGCCATTAATTTCTCAAACAAAACACGTTCGTGCGCGGCGTGCTGATCAACCAAATAAAGTCCGTCGGGGCCCTCGGCGATGAGATAGGTCTGTCCGATCTGACCGATGAGTCGCAACAGGGGCAGGTCGAACGTCGAAGGCTTGTCCTGAGCGCCGTCGAAGGGTCGAAAGTCAGATGATGATGACGCAGTTTCGCTTGAGGCAGACTGACCTTCGACTTTTGACGCTTGACTCTCACTTGCCATCGTCCAATCCAAGCCTGGCTCGCGCGACTCTGTCGGACGACTCGCGCCGCCCCACAAGGTCGGCGCGGCTTGGGGGACGGGCGCGTAGGCCAATAGCGCGCGGCGCGTGGAGCGTTGCACAAAGCCGAAGACGCGCTCTTGATTCTTGAAGCGCACCTCGGCCTTGGCGGGATGCACATTCACGTCCACTTCGGAGGGCGCGATTTCAAGAAAGAGCGCGGCCATCGGGTAACGTCCCACCATCAACAGCGTGTGATAGGCCTGAGTCAGCGCGGCGGTTAATGGCGTGTCGGAGACCCAGCGGCCATTGACGAAGAACGTAATTTCTTTTCGGTTGGAACGTGTCAACGCGGTGGGGCTGATGTAGCCCGTCAGTTTTAACCCCTCGTCTTCCATGTTCACTTCGAGCATTTGCTTGGCCACGTCCACGCCATACAACGCGGCCAGAATCGCGCGGCGGTCGCCATCGCCACTGGTTTGCAAAGTGACCGTGACATCTTCAGTTAATTTAAAACGCACATTGGGATAGGCCAGCGCGTAACGAGTCAACAGGCCGTCGATGGCGCGGCGCTCGGTCACATCGCTCTTTAAAAATTTCAAACGCGCGGGCACGTTGTAAAACAAATCTTCCACGCGCACAACTGTGCCGCTGGGCGCGCCGACTGTTTCCACTTTGCCGCTGATGCCGCCTTCAATTTTCAGGCGCGCGCCAGAAAGCGCGTCCGCGGTGCGCGAGGTCATTGTCAGCCGCGAGACGGAGCCGATGGAGGCCAGCGCCTCGCCGCGAAAACCCAACGTCACGATCGAAAAAAGTTCCTCGGCCTGAACCAGCTTCGAGGTGGCATGACGCGCGAGGGCCAATTCCAATTCGGGGGCCGCGATGCCCGTCCCGTCGTCGGCGATTTCGATGAGTTTGCGTCCCGCCTCGGCCACCGTCACTGTGATGGCGCGCGCGTTTGCGTCCAAAGAATTTTCAATGAGTTCTTTGACCACCGACGCGGGACGTTCGATGACTTCACCGGCGGCAATTTGCGAAGCGACTTCGGTGGCGAGCAGGCGAATGGGCATGGCTCGATTATATAATACCCACGCTCAAAAAATGTGCTTTCCAGTTTTTGAAAAAGCGCAATTATTGACCACGCGGTTATAATCGCCGCGTGCAATTTACCACCATTTTTTTTGACGTGGATGACACGCTGTATCCAAATTCCAGCGGTCTGTGGCGCGCCATTAAAGAACGCATGAACGTCTACATGCGCGAACGCATCGGCATCGCTGAAAACGATGTGCCCATCTTGCGTGAAAAATATTATCGGGCATACGGCACCACCCTGCGCGGTTTGCAGGAACATCACGAAATTGATGTGCAGGATTTTCTGGCCTATGTGCATGACCTGCCGCTGGGGGACTTTCTGACTCCCAATCCTCTTCAGCGCGAGGTCATCGCTTCGCTGTCCGCGCGGAGGGTGGCTTTCACCAACGCAGACGCGGCCCACGCCCGAAGAGTTTTAAACGCCCTCGCCCTCAGCGACCTCTTCGACGCCATCGTAGACGTGAACGCCGTGACGCCCTACTGCAAGCCCATGCCCGAGTCGTTCGAAATTGCGATGCGCACCGCCGCTGAAACGGACGCCTCACGATGCGTCATGATCGACGACCTGCCGCGCACCACCCGTGCCGCCCGCGAACTTGGCATGTTCGGCGTTTTGTATGGGCAGACAGAATCGTCGCCCGACGCGAACGCGGCGTTTAGCGATTGGAGCGCCCTGCCGGAGTTGCTGAACCTGTAACGCGACGCGCCTAGCGTGTCGCGTACCATTTTTTACACACATCCAACATTCTTCATATCAAATATTCACCCGTGCTTAATCCAGCGGGACGATAATCCAATCCATGCAAATTGAAACCAAGGAGCTTCCTGTGAACAAGGCATTAAAAACTTTCCTGATTCTGTTCGTTGCATTCGTTTTACTGGCCGGCTCGTTTTCGGGCGGCTTGCTGGTGGCCACTGCCTATCCTCTTTTAAAGACAGGTCAGCAACCCTCGAGTCAACTGCCCACGCCGTCTGCAGACACACAGTCTGCGTCGCCTGAAGAATTGCAAACTTTGTTTCAGCCCTTTTGGGAGACCTGGACGCTGGTGCATGACCAATACGTAGACCAGCCCGTGGACGATGTGGCTTTGATGCGCGGCGCAATTGACGGCATGCTGGCCACACTTGATGACCCGCACACCTCCTACATGGACCCCGATGAGTTCACCCAGCTCGGCACTGCACTTTCGGGTGAGTACGAGGGAATCGGCGCGTACGTGGATACAACCACCGGCTTTCTGACGGTCATCAGTCCCATCCCGGGTTCGCCTGCCGAAGCCGCCGGGTTGCGCAGTGGTGACCAGGTCATCGGCATTGACGGCAACGACGTCACCGGCGTGGACGCTGAACTGGTGCGCAAGCAGGTTCTCGGTCCGGCTGGTTCCGTCGTCACGCTGACCATTCTGCGCGGCGATGAACCTCCGTTCGATGTCAAAATCACGCGCGCGAAAATCGTCATCAAAAGCGCGGACGGAAAAATGCTCGAGGGCGACATCGCCTATGTGCAAGTCACCACCTTCGGTGACAAGACCACGCCCGAACTCAAAGCAGTGCTCGAGACTTTGATGGCCCAAAACCCGAAGGGACTTATCCTCGACCTGCGCAACAACGGCGGCGGATATTTACAGACCGCGATTGAAGTCTCCTCCCAGTTCCTGCCCGAAGGCGAAATCGTGATGTATGAGCAATACGGCAATGGCGAACGCGACATCTACCGCTCGTTCGGCGGTGGCTTAGCGACGGAAATCCCGATGGTTGTCCTCATCAATGAGGGAACTGCATCGGCCTCCGAGATCGTAGCGGGCGCGTTGCAGGACTACGCTCGCGCCAAACTCGTTGGCGTAATATCTTATGGAAAAGGTTCCGTCCAACTACCTACTCCGCTTTCGAACGGACAAGGCGCAGTGCGCATCACCATCGCCAAGTGGCTGACGCCCAACGAGCGCGCCATCCACGGAATTGGATTGACGCCCGATGTGTACGTAACTATCACCGAGGACGATTTCGTAAACAAACTCGACCCGCAACTCGACGCCGCCATTCAAACCCTGCTGGCGATGATTAACGGAACAGCCATTCCCACATCCATGCCCACGCCGGTGCCGACACCTTAAGATTGCTAAGCGGAGTGCAGACTTCAGCCTGCTTCGTTCTGGCAGGCTGACCCTAAAGGGCGCTATCGCAGAGCCTGCACTCCAGAAAAAAATTTTCAACTGAGTCTTGTTGCTTTCTTTTCGAAATGAGGTAACCCATGTTTTTCCTTGACCCCAACTACCTGATTTATATGATTCCCGCCTTGCTCTTGATGTCGTTGACTTCGTGGTACGTCAAATCCTCCTTTGCCAAGTGGAGCAAGGTCCGCGCCCGTAGCGGGTTGACCGGTGCCCAAGCCGCGCAGAAGCTGATTCAAACCGCCGCCTACAGCATTGAAAACGGAGCGGCCCTGCGCGACGTGCGCGTGATGGGCATCGGCGGCAGTCTCAGCGATAACTACGACCCGCGCACCAAGACACTTAATCTCTCGCCTGAGGTGGCGGACCAACCCTCCGTCGCTTCGATTGCCGTCGCCGCGCATGAACTCGGCCACGCCCTGCAAGATGCCGATAACTACTTCCCCATGCGCGTGCGCACCTTCCTCGTCCCGGCTGTCAACATCGGCTCCAACCTCGGCTGGGTTCTGATTCTCGCCGGCCTGCTACTCAAGATCACCGGCCTCGCCTGGGCCGGCGTGTGGATCTTCTCAGCCGGCGCGCTCTTCGCCCTGGCCACCCTGCCCGTCGAATTGAATGCCTCCTCGCGCGCAAAACGTCTGCTCGTCGAAAGCGGAATCATCAGCGGCGAAGACGAACAACGCGGCATGAACACCGTGCTCAACGCCGCCGCCCTCACCTACGTCGCCGGACTAATCACCGCAATTTTGCAAGTGCTGTACTACGTCAACCTCGTGGGCGGACGCAGGCGATAAGGCGACGAACACAGCCAACCATCCCCAAAAATAATTTAGCCACGGATTTCACGAATTCGCACGGATTTTAAAATCCGCGAAAATCTGTGAAATCTGTGGCTAAGATTTTTTAAAATGTCCCGCATCACTTTCCCATGCCCAAACCATTAAATTCGGACCACAGCCTCTTTCATCTTTCATCTTTCCTCCCTTACAATTCCTCCCAATGAAAAAATCCATCGTCATCCTTCTGCTCTTCATCGGCGTGGCCGTCGTGGCCCTCAGCTTCGGAGAGTTGGAAAACATCCTCGCCACTTTACAAAAAGCACGATTGCGTTACGTCTTCCTCGGCCTCGTGCTCGAACTTCTGTGGAACTGGAACCTCGGCTTCACCTACAAAGCCATCTATCATCTACTCGGCATCGAAGAAGACCGCAACCGTCTCACGCTCGTTGCCTCAGCGTCGAACTTCGTCAATATCGTGGCACCCACTGGCGGCGTGAGCGGGATCGCCATCTTCGCGGGCGAGGCCCGTCAGCGCGGATATCCGCCCGGCAAAGCCACCCTCGCGGGCGCACTCTTCCTGCTCTTCGACCAGGCCGCGTTCCTCGTCATCCTCGCCCTGGGTTGGATCGTGCTATGGCGGCGCAACAACATCAACGCGGGCGAAGTGGCCGCCAGTTTATTATTGCTTATCGCCGCGTCCATTTTTGCATCATTGCTGTATCTCGGTTATCGCTCCGCCGAACGTCTCGGCAACGCACTGGCGCGCATCGCGCATGTCATCAATCGTTTACTAAAACCATTTCTGCATCACGACTATCTCAGCGAAGAACGCGCGCACACCTTCGCCAACGAAGTGGGCGAGGGGCTGGCCGACCTGCCCGAAAAACCGAAACAACTCGTCGTGCCTTTTTTACATGCCCTGCTCAACAAAGCCCTGCTCATCAGCGTTTTAATTTGCGCCTTCCTTGCATACAACGTTCCGTTTAGCGCGGGCACCATCATCGCGGGCTGGGCCATTGGCTATCTTTTTCTCGTGGTTTCGCCCACGCCCAACGGCATCGGCATCGTCGAGGGCCTCATGCCGCTCGCCCTCACCTCATTGCGCGTGCCCGTCGAGGCCGCCGTCGTCATCACCCTCACCTATCGCGGACTCACCTTTTGGGTCATGATGGCCATCGCCTCCTGGTCGTTCCGCAGATTGCATCTTAGCGAAATTTAAATGTCACTCGACTCTCTACTCGCCCGCTGGAAAGTAGACTCAGCCACCGCGCCCAACTTCGCCGCCTGGCGGACTCTGCCCCCCCGCGCCGCCCAGCCCGCCCCACTTCCGCCTCTGCCCGCGCCTTTAGCGGGTTCACTTTCAACTCGCGGAATCCACGCCCTCTACACACACCAAGCCGCCGCGTTTGACGCCGTCATGCGCGGAGAAAATGTCGTCCTCGCCACCAGCACTGCCTCAGGCAAAACCCTCGCCTACAATCTGCCTGTGCTCAAGACTCTTTTCGAAGATTCACAAGCCCGCGCACTCTATATTTTCCCCACGAAGGCGCTCGCGCAGGATCAGTATTCAGTCATCAGTGATCAGTTATCAGTCATCAGTAAACTGAACACTGAACACTGGTCACTGAACACTGGGATTTACGACGGCGATACCCCCACCTCCGCCCGTTCCAAAATCAGGGGAGCCGCCAATATTATCCTCACCAATCCCGACATGCTCCACACCGGCATCCTGCCGCACCACATCAACTGGGACGAATTTTTCCGCAACTTAAAATTCATCGTCATTGACGAACTGCACACCTACCGCGGCGTCTTCGGCTCGCACGTCGCCAACGTGATTCGACGACTCAAACGCGTCGCGAATTTTCACGGCGCACATCCGCAATTTATTCTCACCTCGGCCACCATCGGAAATCCCAAAGAACTCGCTGAGACATTAATCGAGCAACCCGTCACGCTCATTGACAACGATGGCTCCTCGCGCGGCGAACGTCACTTCCTCATCTTCAACCCGCCCGTCGTAGACGAATCCCTCGGCCTGCGCAAATCGGCCCTGCAAGAATCCGTTCGCCTCGCCAAAGATTTGCTGGCCCACAATATTCAGGGCGTCGTCTTTGCCCGCTCAAGAAGAACAGTCGAAATCATCCTGCGCTCTCTGCAAGAATCATCTACCAACAATTCTCTAATCTCGAATTCTCCAATTACTAATTACCAATTACCCAAATCCCCAGTCTCGGGTCTCGATACGCCGCAAAGAGCAAAAGCGCGGCTACTCGACCACCATCAATTCTCCAATTCTCCAATCCGCGGTTATCGGAGCGGCTACCTCCCCTCCCAACGCCGCGAAATCGAACAGGGTCTGCGCGACGGCTCGGTCAAACTCGTTGTGGCCACTAACGCGCTCGAACTGGGCATCGACATCGGCGGACTCGGCGCGGCCATCCTCGTCGGCTACGCTGGGAGCATCTCGTCCACGTGGCAACAAGCCGGGCGCGCCGGGCGCGGGGACGAACCCGCCGTCGCCGTGTTGGTTGCGTCGCCCAATCCGCTCGACCAGTTCCTGGCGCATCATCCCGAATATTTTTTTGGGCAATCGCCTGAGCGCGCATTGGTCAATCCGAATCATCTTTTAATTCTGCTTGAACATTTGCGTTGCGCATTATTTGAATTGCCCTTTCAAAGCGGCGAAGGGTTTGGGACTCTTTCCGCCGAAACCGTGCGCGAATATTTGGACGTGCTGGTTGCGAATCAAGAAGCGCACGCCTCTGCTGGAAAATATTTTTGGATGGCCGACGCCTATCCCGCCGCAAATATTTCACTGCGCTCGGCCTCGCCCACGCGCGTAATTTTGCACACCGAAGATGACGACGGCCCGCGCATCATCGGCGAAGTGGACGCGGCCAGCGCCGTGTGGATGGCCCATCCGCGCGCCGTGTACTTGCACGAAGGCCAGCAATATTTTGTGCAGGAACTTGATTTGGAAAAAAATATCGCCGCACTCATCCCCGTCGGCCTCGATTACTACACCGAACCCCTGCGCGAAACCACAATTGAAATTTTATCCATCAGCGCACAACTCCCCTCTCCCGGAGGGAGAGGGGCCGGGGGTGAGGGCGAAAGTCTCGGTGAGAGAA
>VFKQ01000068.1 GCA_009885445.1 Anaerolineaceae bacterium
AGTCTATTTGTGCGGCATGATGATGCAAAATCTGTTCGCGTCCATCTTCGGTGTAAATATTTTCAAATGTGGTGCTGTGTTGTGACGGGATGCTGATGACGGGGATGCCATCTAATGCGACCAAAGATGTTTCCGCGCTAGTGGAAGTGATCACGCCCACACGCAAACCAAGCGCGCGCGCCGTCAACGCGGCGAAGGTGACTGTCCCACCGAGGCGCGGCCCGTCCGCGCTGATGTCTTGCGCGACATGGCCGATGACGAGGTAGTCCACAGGTTCGAGGGGTACGAGCGAGAACATGGAGGGATTATACCTTGAGGGAAAGGATGAAGGATGAAAGATGAAGGCGGGGAGGTTTTCACCGCGAAGAAACGAAGGCCGCGAAGGTTTACTAATTACGCGAAGGTGACCTTCGCGGTGAAAAAAATAAGGGCGGGACAATTGTCCCGCCCTTAAATATCAATCTGTGAAATCTGCCTAATCTGCGGATTATTCCTTCGGCACAATCATCACTTTGCGACGCGGCTCTTCGCCGACGCTTTCGGTTTTCACTGCCGGATGATTTTCCAATTCCATGTGCACGATGCGGCGCTCTTTTCATGACGACCTCCTGATTGCAAACCACAATTCGAGTTAATGACTCACCTTACGCCAAGATAGCATTAAGTGAGAACCACCCTTTTAGGGCTGGCTATCGTAAACGCAACGAATGCCTACATCTGCGAATGATGAACCCGGAAGCCTTGACCAGCGGTTATCTACGCGTAATTTCCAATATACACCGTCATAATCCGCATAAGATCCGCCGCGCATGATGCGTTCCTTGCCTCCCTCAGGAGGCACAGGGTTGGTTACAGGCCCGCTGTCGTAACAGCTGGTCCCATCATATGAATCTTGCACCCACTCGTAGACATTTCCGGCCATATTCAAAAGCCCGAACGGGCTTGCACCCAGCGGAAAAGAGCCAACCGGGGCAGTATATTGATATCCATCATCCACACGATAATTGCAGAACCGGCATTTAAAACTTTTATCTCCAAAATTTAGCAGATCAGCAAACAGGTCAACGCCTCCCCATGGATACATGCGGGTATCTTTATCTCCCCGAGCGGCACGTTCCCATTCCGCTTCGGTCGGTAAGCGACCGCCAGCCCACTCGCAGTAGGCAGTTGCGTCATTCCAGGACACTTGCGAAACAGGATGCTGGTCAATACCAGTAGGGGTTGTTTTTCCGCCAAGGGGTTTTTGCCAGGTGGGGCCGCTATCCGGGGAATCTATTTTGTTCCAATCGTTGTCCTTGTAATTCCAGATCCAGCCAGCATTCCCATTTCTTTCGCCCTCTGTCCTATAACCAGTAGCTCCCACAAATTTACGGAAAGCCGCAATCGGCACCTCAGTCTGGTCCATCCAGTATTTATCAAGGGTGACCTTGTGTTGTGGCGTCAGGCAAATTCCCCTGCGCATACTATAATCTGTATCTGAACCCATCGTAAAAGTTCCTTCGGGTATGTACGACACAGTCAGGCCAGTAATCGGATTGATGGAAACACTTCCAGCCACCACTTCCAGAGTCGCTGAAGGGGCGATGATCGGTTCCACTGGCCGTTGTGTAGTTGTTGGTATATCAGCAACTGGCGCCGCAAGCGCAGCGCAAGCAATCAAAATTATACAGGCAAATGAAATCAGGACAGTGTTTTTGCTATTTTGGGGTTGCATAATTGTGACTCCTATTTGTATCAAAAAAATTCTCGCTGAGGAAGGTGGAAGAATTCAATTATTTGTAGAAATTATACATCCAAACAAGTTTGAAATCGGGGTTTCGGGGAATAAAAAAAGGGCGGGACAATGTCCCGCCCGCAATCTTCTCATGGAATGCAGGACAATTATTTGTATGCCTATTTGGGGAGGGACGGGGAGGGGCTATACTTGCCCCATGCCTGCCTCCATTCAAAACTCACAAATCAACATCCCTCCCGATGTCATTGACCTCGGCCTCGGCGCGCCGCCCTTCTCGCTGTTGCCGCTCGACATGATCGCCCGCTCAGCGCAGGCGACTTTTGCGCAAAGCGACACGTCCTTTCTAAACTACGGCGCAGAGTACGGCGACGGAACCTTCCGCATCGCGCTGGCTGATTTTCTCGCAAAAAGTTATGGCTTCCCCGTTGACTCCGAGCGTCTCTTCATTACTAATGGCATCTCCAACGGCCTCGACCAAATCTGCACGCTCTTCACCCAACCCGGCGACGTCATCTTCGTCGAAGAGCCGACTTATTTCCTGGCCTTGAGCATTTTCCGCGACCACGGACTGCGCGTTGTGGCGATTGACACCGACGAGCACGGCCTCGTCCCCGCTTCATTGCTCGACCGTTTGGCGGAGCACCGTCCGAAATTTGTTTACACCATCCCAACTTTTCAAAACCCCACAGGCCGCACACTTTCGCAGGAACGCCGCGAAGTATTAATGCAACTTGCGCGCGAGCACAACTTTCTCATCCTCGCCGA
>VFKQ01000152.1 GCA_009885445.1 Anaerolineaceae bacterium
ACTCTAAAATTACAAAGACTCCTAAGAGACTTCCGAAGTCTCGTAATGAAGACTCTAAAATTACAAAGACTCCTAAGAGACTTCCGAAGTCTCGTAATGAAGACTCTAAAATTACAAAGACTCCCAAGAGACTTCCGAAGTCTCGATAGCATCCATGCCGCGCAGACCCATCCCATTTATCGCCAACCAGTATTATCACATCTACAATCGCGGCAACAACCGCGAGCGAATTTTCTTTGAACAGGCAAATTACATACACTTTCTGCGAGGTATCAAAAAATATGTCTGCCCGGTAGCAGACATCACTGCATATTGCCTGATGCCAACTCACTATCACATTGTGGCGAGGGCAAAGGACATAAAAACTCCACAGGTCTCTGTTGAAGACTCGGAAATCGGGATGCCGCCCGAAGAGGTTTCCGAAACGCCGTCGCACCTCACTCCGCTATCTCGCGGAATGAAAAACTTCCTGATCGCCTACGTCAAAGGGATGAACGAACGCTATGGCCGTGTTGGCACACTCTTTCAGGGCGTTTTCAAGGCAAAGCCTGTCACTTCTTACAATTACCTGATCAACCTTTGCGTTTATATCCACGCTAACCCAGTGAAGGATGGGCTGGTCACAGACCCCGCAAACTGGCCTTACTCAAATTATCTCGAATGGCTTGGGGAAAGAGATGGGACGCTCGTTGACAAAGAGTTTATCGCGCACAACTTCGATTCACCTGCAGAATATAAAAGCCTGGTTCTGAATTATCTCAAAACCAGACAATTACCGGATGACATGGCGGGATATTTGAGCGACCTGGAAAAGTGAGTGATTCAGACTTCGGAAGTCTCCCTTGAAGACTCTAAAATTGTAAAGACTCCCAAGAGACTTCCGAAGTCTTTTATCGGTTGAGCGGCGCTCAGCCATAAAATCAAACCATAAAACCAAAGCGGACGAGTTTCCTCGTCCGCTTAACTTTTTTACCGCAGGGACTCAGACTTCGGAAGTCTCCCTTGAAGACTCTAAAATTGTTGAGACTCCCAAGAGACTTCCGAAGTCTTGACTTTTCAACCTTCCAACCTGCAACCCTTCGACAGGCTCAGGGCAGGCCCACTAACATTCCGAGAACCCGCACGCATAACACTTGCGACAACCCTCTTCGTTCACTACGGCGGCTTCGCCGCACTCGGGGCACAGGTCGCCGATTTTTGTCTGCGCGGAGACGGCTTCCATTTCGAGTTTGTGTCCGCCATTGCCGTTGGATTTTTCTTCGACGACGGGAATCGTGATGCCATCTTTTTCGCGCAGATATTGGGCCAGCACTTGTCCCACGCCATCGGGCAGGGAGCGTACGCGGTTCGCGCCGAAGCCCAGCGAGCGTCCGCCGCCGATGCCGTCGAGCTGACGAATCACTTCGCGCAAGCGCTCCACAGGAATCACGGGGCTGGCGATGCGTAGGATGTAGGAGATCAATCGTCCGATCGCCTCGGACACTGCGGCGGTCTCAGACCCGGCCTTGGCGGTGTTGATGAACACTTCAAACGGTTGCGTGCCGCCGTTTTCGTTGATCGTAATAAACGCTTTGCCCAGCGGAGTGTCCACGTTGAAGGTGCGTCCGCTCAATGCGCGCGGACGCGGTTTCTTGCTGTCGGTGGTGTACGCTGTCGAAACAAGAGCCGCTACCGGCGCGGTCATCGACGCGGCCGATTTTTTGTCGGCAGTGGCATTCGTCTCGAGCACAACTTTTTCGCGCGAGCCGGTCACATAAACGGTGATGCCTTTGCATCCCAATTCCCAGGCGAGCATGTAGGCCTGCGCCACGTCGGCTTCTGTCGCGCTCGGCGGAAAATTAACCGTCTTCGAAAGCGAGTTGTCCACGAAGGCTTGCAGGGCGGCTTGCATGCGCACATGTTCCTCGGCGCTGATGTCGCCCGAAACAACGAAGGTGTCGCGCAGGCTTTGCGGCAACTCAGAAATATTTTGGCAAGTGCCATCGCGCATCACCTGCTCCACAATTTCTTGACGCTTCTCTTCACCGAGGCCGAGATTTTTTAACGCCTCATCGAAACGCGGGCTGGCGTAAGCGAGTTTTAAATCTTTGCCGTTGTCATTCACATGGCGGATATAAGCCAGCGCGAAAACGGGTTCGCAACCATAGCCCTCACAACCAGCGACGGTGGCAATCGTTCCGGTCGGCGCGACGGTGGTCTGCGCCGCGTTGCGGATGCCGTGCTTTTGGATTCCGCTCAGCACCGCGTCCCACCCGACCTCGGGCCGGCCCCAGCGATTCTGAATCGTGGTCAGCGCTTTGGGCGACTCCCATTTCATATTCTTCTGGTCGTAGATCGAGCCTGCGATGGCGGGGAACGGTCCGCGCGCTTCGGCCAATTCGATGCTGGTCTGCATAGCGTGATAGCGGACGAACTCCATCACCAGCGCGGCAAAGTCCTGCCCCTCCTGCGAGCCGTAACGCACACCCACGTGATACATCAAATCGGCGAGGCCCATGATGCCCAGTCCGATGCGGCGCGCGCGATGCGCGGCCTGCGAAAGTTGATGCACAGCGGGCACGTAAGCGTTTGCTTCGACCACGTCATCGAGGAAGCGCGTGGAGAGCACCGTGCTCTTGCGCAGGGCTTCCCAGTCCACTGTTCCATTTGGGCCGCAATGTTCATTTAAATTCACCGAACCGAGACAACAGTTTTCGTATGGCCCGAGCCATTGTTCTCCGCATTGGTGCGCTACGATTCCGTTGGCAATCACGCTGTGAGTCTGCGACTCAGTTAGATCGTACACATCAGCAAATCCTGCGTCCTCAATTGAAACAACCGTTGTCTCAAAAGATTCTGAATTTGAAATGCGTTTCTTGTTGGAAATAAATTGTTCAGCTTTGCCTTGCTTTGCAGAATCAAGGAAACCAATTTCAGATACAAACTTATCGCGATTTACTTTGTCAATGATCAGCTCATAGTCTGCCTGAGTAAAGTATTCTTTCAGACCGCCTTTGCCATCCGGCAGGTTGCGCAATCCCGCATCACGACGCTTGTGCATGCGGCTGACGATGCCAAAGTTCAACAACAGCAATTGAACATCGCGTAAAAGTTCAACGGATGAACTGGCCAGGCGGATACTGCACGACTTCTTGTAAGAAGAAATGTTGACTGTTCCATCTGTTGTGAAGAGTCCCTGCAAGAAACCAACCACTGCTTCGCGAGGGGCCTGCCATAAAGAATTCGGCACGCGTTTTTTGTGCGCGCGCAAATGCTCCACGCCAAGCGTGGTAAAGAACGCAAGCGGAACGCGGCCATAAGTTAACTGGCGCAACGATTCGCGCTGATGCAAATGCCCTGCGCCGAAGTAATTTCTCATCGTGCCATGCACAACGTCCAGTAATTCATCGCTCTCGGCATTAAAAACCATCCCAACCGGAGAGCCGCTGGCAGGGCTGATCCAGCCATCTCCCACAAGCGTACCAAGCACCACCCCGATTTCGTGAGACCATTCTGTTGGAAGGTTTGCATATTGCTCGGAGAAATCGCGACGTGTCACCGTGTGACCAGAAGCGCGGTCCCCACCCTGCGCCATGACAGACATCTTTTCAAGCAGAGCTTCCACATTAGGCAAACGTTTATTGCGACTCCACGCGCCCTCCCCAGACTGAAGCAACAACGCATCGCCTTCTTTGATGCTTCCAAGTTCAACGTAACCATTATCAACTGTCAGGAATTTGTGCTCGGATGTTGCCGTGACGACATAACCGTGTTTTGTGGTTAAACGCAGGGTTTGCGCATTTTGTCTGGTCTTCCATGCGGGGGAAGAAACACGGTAAACAATGCCGTGCGTTCCACCCATTATTCCATTACCGCCATTGGGAGCGCGTTGGTCGGTGGCAACCATGAAACTCATTTCATTTTCAGCAAGTTCCTGAATGGTTAGCAATCCCAGATCAGTTGCAATACGCGTTGAGCCGATAAAGCACGGATTTGTCGCCTCGAGCGGATATAGATGCGGAACAGGATTCGTTCGATTGGCCGCGTCCAAAAACAACACACCCGGCTCGCCATTGTGATGCGCCTGCTTGACGATCTTATTGAAAATATCGCGCGCCTTCACTTTTCCGTACGAGCGAATCGGGACGCCCGCCGCCTCAGCCTGCTCGAGTGTGCCGTTGAAACTGCGATATTCCTTCGATGCAATATCCGGGAAGCGGAATTCCCAATCGCCATCTTCTTTTACTGCGCGCATAAACGCATCCGTGATGCCGACAGAAATATTAAAGTTCGTAATTTGATTCTCGTCGGTCTTGCAGACGATGAATTCTTCAACATCGGGATGATCCACGCGCACGACGGCCATATTGGCGCCGCGCCGCGTGTTATGAGTCACCATGCCGTAAGCAAGATAGGTGTGATTGTCTGCAACTTCAAGGTCAAGCGTAAGCGACCTGCCCGCAGATTCAACTCCGCCCACCTGCACAAACCAAGCACCCTCGACGGAAGGCGCGCTTTCAAACACTTCAGGATGACTCGTTTTCAACAACTCATAACCGGAGCGCGTCAGGTTGCGCTCATCACGCAGGTACCGCAAGGTTTGTCGGCGCAAGCCGGGCTGGGTACTGCGGAAATTAATATTCTCACCGCGTCCGCGACTGTCAATTTGTTCCAAGGTGATCGTGTCTAAAACAGGTTGCAACCAGTATTTGGGGTTGGGCAAAACATAAGAACTCTCACGGCGCTGGTCGCTTTCCCACGCGTAAGCAAGAACAAAGCGCGAGCGCTGGTCACAACCGATTCTTTCGCGCCACGCCTCCAATCCAACCGTCGAGGTAATCTTCACATAATATGTATCCGAGTCTCCCCAACGCTGCAGACCTGCTGAAGTCGTACGCATTGTTACCGGGCATCCCAAGCCAATCAACAAAGTGGAAACTTCGCGCGCCAAACGCGCAGAAGATGTGCCCAGCGTGGGGTAACCGTGCGTCAACGTCCCGTCCGCTTCAAACAGGCCGCGCAAGTACGCGCCGACAATATTCGCGGGCGATTGGCGAATCAAACGCGGAACAGACACCTCGCGACTGCCCTGTTTTCCCAACCCGTTCATCAGCAGGAATTCCTTGACGGCGCGGTTGTCCATCACAAAGGTCACCGAGCGGTCATTCGGTTTTTGCATTTTATGAACATTGACGTTAAAAAGGCGCGCCAGCATCGCGGGCATTTCTTCCATTAAATATGAGGAGTGCGCAACACTCACGCCCACGCGCTGGTCATCTTCGCCCTTTGCAACGAAGCCATCGCCTGCCAAAACCCCGAGGAAGAAGGCAAATTCTTCATCCAAAACAAATGGGGTTGCAGGCATCACCTGATTCCCGTGTTTCAGGGTGGGTTGCTTTAAAGCTTGCAACTTGCCCATGTGTTCGCCAAGCCGCACAAGAATCCAATCGCCTGCGCGTAAATCCTGAATCTCTTTCCAGCCAGGGCCAGCGTCGGTCATGACTTTTAATTTATGATTAGGGGTGCCCGTAATACTCAGTCCCTCGCGGGTATGCACGCGCAAAACATCGGCGATGCCGTTGTTGTATCCGCGCGGCGACTCCTTCAGGCCTTCATCCGTGGGGACGGAAAGTTGATGTTCCTGCCAATTTGGTTTTTCTGAATCAACGATTTCATCCAGCCGCAACAAACCTTTATTGGTGAACACCATTGTTTCGGGCAATAGACAGCCGCCCTGCGCAACCTCACCAAACGCGTGATCGTAGACGCGCAAGAATCCCACCGGCCCCGTGGCCTGCCCTGCCGAGGATTTTACGAGTCCACCCTTCGGGCGCAGGCGCGAGAATGAGAATCCGTTTCCGCCGCCGGTTTGTTGAATCAACGCGGCGTCGCGCAACGTTTGAAAGATGCCTTCGCTGTTGCGGCCCATGTCGTCCGAGATGGGCAACACAAAACACGCGGCCAACTGTCCGAGCGGAGTCCCTGCGCCGGTGAAGGTCGGCGAATTCGGAAAGAACTTGCGCGTGGTCAGCAAATCATAATATTCCGCCGCACGCTTCGACACATCTTCGCCCCAGGCCTCTTCCACTTTGGCAACGTTGTAAGCCACGCGCCAAAACATTTCTTCCACGCTTTCAGCGGGCTTGCCATCGTCGCCGCGACGCACGTAGCGCTTCATCAGCACTTGACGCGCGTTATCCGTCAGCTCCACTTTGGGCAGTCCCTTTGGCAGGGGCACAGTGGAAAGTTCAGCGTGCTTGGATGGAATTGATTTGGTGGCCATAACGAATTCTCCTTTGAGATGAATGAAATAATTTATAAGCAGGGATAAAAAAAGACAAAGACTCCTCCCCACGGAAGCTTTGCCTTAATTTAATTATCCTTCAAGTAAACGGTCTATTTCGTTGCGTAACGCATGCAGGTCATCGAGCCGTAAGTAAACAATGGCATAACGAATGTACGCGATCTGGTCCATACTTTTCAGGCGATTAATGACCAGGTCCCCGACCACGCGGGACGAAACCTCCGCCTTACCCATCTTCTGCAAATCTGACTCCACCTGCCCGATCATACGCTCAATGTCCGCGGCCGAAACGGGTCGCTTGGCACATGCGATTCGCACACCCCGAGCCAATTTCTCACGGTCAAATTCTTCGCGCGCCCCATCCTGCTTGACGAGCAGCGGGGTCGCCAAAATCGGACGCTCGTAACTGCTGAAGCGCTGTCCGCACTTCAAGCACTCGCGGCGTCGTCGGATACCTCCGTGGTTATCATGGGAGGTGTCCAACACTTTCGAATCGGCATTTTGGCAATACGGACAGCGCATCTAGTTTCCAATTTAGAACAAATGTTACCGCCAGATATGGTGTATCCAGTGCTTCGCACCAGTATATCTGGGAGTTGGATTGCATTCTAACATAAGCGCAAGGTCGCCTCAAGAGGCGGGTTGGCTTAAAATATTCCGCCCTTGATTAAAAAATCGAGTCGCGCTATTTATTAAGGCTGGACAAGTACTCAAGAACCAGTCGGTTTACCAAAACGGGATTGGATTGATGGATGACATGCCCGCCGGCGAAGGTTTGTCCGCGCGCGTTGGGCAAGGCGGCCAACATGGGCGGAAAAGAATCGGGCGCGAGGGTCTGGTCGCGGTCACCCCACAGGAGCAGAGTCGCTGTCGAAACGCGAGGCAGGCTCGAGGTCAGATCACGAAGCGTGTTGGGCAGGTTGAACGCGCCGGGGGCGGTGCGTTTGTAATCCAAGGCTGTCTGCTGGCGGACGCGTTCAGAAAGAGTCGAGTCAGATTCGCCGTTGCGCCCGAGCAGATGATTCGAGATATCAATCGCGGCGCGATAGATCCATTGCGGCAGGCGTCCGGCCACGAAAGCATTGATGCGCGGATGACGATACGTGTGCCGCAAAGCCGCAGGCAATTGACTCAGCTTGTAAAACGGATTGATCAACACCAGCGCACGTACACGTCCTGGATTGCGCAAAGCGTATTGCAAACATAAATATCCGCCCAGTGAATGTGCGATAAAAATCGGCGCTTCAGAAAGCGCCAGCGAGTCGATCCAGTTTGTGAAATGTTTGAAGACCCATTTCATTTTGTAGGAGCGCGCATCCATGCGCGGACTCTCGCCATGCCCGAGCAGATCCAGCGCGTACGCGTGGTAGCCCGCCGCACTCAAGTCGGGCAGGAGGTCGTCCCAGTCGTGAAGCGACGCGGCCAGCCCGTGAACAAGAATCACAGGCGGGCCATCGCCCTGCTCGATAAAATTTACTTGTGCGGGGACATCATACGGCGCGCCCCTCGCCTGTGTGGTATTTTTCATAACGCTTTGCCAGTTCCCTGCGCAACACCTTGCCAATGAAGGTGCGCGGAAATTCATCCATGAAAATTACAAAGCGCGGCACAAGATGGCGCGGCAAGCGGCGTTTGCAAAAAGCGATTACTTCTTCGGGCGAGGGACGCTCGCGCCCCGCAATCACAAATGCAAATGGGTTGCCCCCCACCGCCACTACGGCCACCTCTTTCACCTGCGGAATTTCATAAATCACTTCCTCCACATCGCGCGGGAAGGCGGGTTGCTTGCCCTGCTTCGACGAATACCACATGTCCGCTTTGCGCGCGATGATGCGGAAGAATCCTTCCGCGTCCATTTCGGCCACGTCACCTGTCAACAGCCAGCCATCTTCGGTGATAACTTCTTTCGTGGCTTTCGGATTCTTCCAGTAGCCCATCATCACCTGCGGACCGCGGATTGCAAGTTCGCCAATCTGCCCGGCCTTCACCTGTTTGCGCCCGCGCACCAAGTCCATGATGGCGGCCTCGGTGGATGGGAGCGGCACGCCGATGGTGCCGACGCGTCCGTTGTCGCCGAGCGGATTCGCGTGTGTAACGGGCGAGGCCTCCGTCAGGCCGTACCCTTCGACAAGTCGTCCCTTAGTGAGTTTCTCAAAAGACTCTTGCACTTCCACGGGCAAAGGCGCGGAGCCGCTGATGCAATACTTAATGGACGAGATTCCATATTTGCGCGCGCCACGGAAATTATTGATCGCCACATACATACTCGGCGCGCCGGGGAAAATTGTCGGCTTATATTTTTTGATGGATTTCAATACATCGGTTATCACAAAGCGCGGGCGCAAAATCAACGACGCGCCCAACGCAACCGGAACGGTCAGCGTGGTCGTCAATCCATAACTATGTGAGAAGGGCAGGATGCACAAGAATCGCTCGCGGCCTTCTTGCGCGGCGGGGAGCCAGTGGCGCGTTTGCAACGCGTTGGCGACAAGATTGCGATGCGAGAGCATTACGCCTTTGGCCGCGGCAGTTGTGCCGCCTGTGTATTGAATCACGGCCAGATCATCAGGTTCGATCTCGAGAGTCGGAGATTGGTCGGCTTGCGCGCGCAACCAGCGCCACCAGTGAATCGCACTCTGCATGGCCAGTCCGCGATTGCGCCAACGCGAAATGATGCGCTTGTAAAAAGGAGCGTACTGCGCGGCGTCAGTCAAGACGATATGAGGAATGTTCGCGGCGGACTGGATTTGCTTTGCCAGTCCCACTGAAAGATTTAAAGCGACCAACACACTCGGGTCTGCATCTTTTACCTGTTTAATTAATTCTTCAGGGTCCGTCATGGGCGGCATGAAGACGGCCACCATGCCGGCCTTGAGTACGCCAAAAAATGCAATCACCATTTGCGGCACGTTGGGCAAGAGCAACATCACCCGCGCGCCTTTGCCGAGTCCCAGCCCGAGCAGGGCATTTGCAAAACGATTGGCTTCGTGATTCACACGCCGATACGAAAGCGACGCGCCTTCAAAATAAATTGCGGCGCGCGTGGGGAAGCGTCGCACAGAAGAACGCAATAGGTGTTGCACAAGAATGCGCGGAATGCTGATGGTGTAAGGCACGCCCTTTTCATATTGACCCAGCCACGGACGTTCTGCCCGCAGAACGTCGCGCTGGTCTGTTTTTTTGTGCGCAGAAGAGGATGCTGAAGTGCGCCACGATTTTTGCAACTCGCCATCGAGGAAGCGGTCAATCGCGCGGTCGGCGGCTTCACGCCGTTCGAGCATGACCATGTGGCCGGACACGCCGATATCCACATCTTCGGCGTCCTTGATATTTTTCGCCACCTGTTCAAACAACGGACGTTCGAAAACGCGGTCGCGATGTCCGCGCAGAATCAAGGTGGGCACGTTCAATTGCGCAAAGCGTTCAGCGCCCCTCCACTGCGACATGTTATCGGCATAATATTTTTTGAGCGCATGCGGCGGAGCAAAAAGCCATTTGCGCGTGATGGGTTCAATCGCGCGCAAGAGAGTCGCGGGCAGGCTCAAGCCTAAACGAAACAACGGAATCAACTTGAACTCAGTGGCGGTGGCGATCAGAATCAGTCGCTCGACCCGCTTGGGGTGAGTCAGCGCGAATTCGGTGGCGAGCGCTCCGCCGAAGGAATGTCCCACCAGCACGACGGGGTCCGTGACGCGCAAAATATCCAGCGCGGTTTTGATGTCAGCGATCATCGTCGGCATGTCGTAGCCCGAGGCGGGTTTATCAGAAAGTCCGTGGCCGCGCATGTCAAGTGCGATAACGCGATTCTGCAAAGAAAATTTTTGCATCTGATAAACCCACTGCAAAGCCTGGCCGCCGAAGCCATGCAAAAAAACAAAAGTCCGTTTGGCGCGCTCGGGCGAAATATCCAGCGCCGAGAGTCGCACCAGCGGATTTGCCGAGACACGAATTTCGTGGCGGTACAGATCGAGGTCTATGTCCATTTTTATTTTGCCTTGCCCTGATTCGCCACCACCGCCGCCGCCTTTGCAACCGCATCGGCATTGCCCAAATAATAATGTTTATGCGGTTTCAAGTTTTCATCCAACTCATATACAAGCGGAATTCCGGTGGGGATATTTAATTCGGTGATCTCAGCATCAGAAACATTATCAAGATATTTGACGAGGGCGCGGATACTGTTGCCGTGCGCCGCGACCAGCACGTTCTTGCCCGCGCGGATGGCGGGTGCCAGCTCCGCATGCCAATACGGCAGGACGCGTTCGAGCGTGCTCTTCAGCGACTCGCTGGCCGGAAGTTGGTCGGGAGTCAGCGCCGCGTAACGCCGATCCAAGCGCGGATGGCGCTCGTCGTTTAATTCCAGCGCGGGCGGAGGCACATCGTAACTGCGCCGCCAAATTTTTACCTGCGCTTCGCCAAATTTTTCCGCCGTCTCGGTTTTGTTGAGACCTTGTAACGAGCCATAATGTCGCTCGTTTAATTGCCATGCGCGCGTGACGGGAATCCATTCGAGGTCCATTTCTTCCTGAACGATGTTCAACGTTTTAATCGCGCGGCGCAACACAGAGGTGAAGGCCACATCAAATTGATAACCTTCGTCGCGCAACAATACCCCAGCGGCGCGGGCCTCCGCCACGCCCTGCTCGGTGAGGTCAACGTCAGTCCAGCCGGTGAAACGGTTTTCGAGATTCCATGTACTCTGTCCGTGCCGGACCAAAACAAGTTTGTACATTGCAGTTACTCCTGATGATTTTTTGATTTATGTTTCTGGGTTGACACAGGCGTTCTAATCGTCTAAATTTCCTGGCACACGATTCCTGTATAAGTCTTGGCTGGGAACGGAAACCATTCGACCCAGATCAAGTGGCATGTTTGTAAATTCGATCAGGCGTCTGCACAATGGCTCTGGGTGGGCTAGGAGAGCATTATAACTAA
>VFKQ01000388.1 GCA_009885445.1 Anaerolineaceae bacterium
ACAACATCGGTTTTCGTGTGGTGGCGTCCTCTTTCTCTCCTGAAAGTTCTTGATTTCTGATTTCTGAAATTCTGGATTCTGAATTGGTTTTAAAAAATTTTAAAAATTCGCGCAAAACGTCGCGAAGGTTTTTTCTCAAGCCCTGCTCGATTTACTCAAACCTGCTGGACGCTGGATAAACATTATGGAAGAATCTCCCATCTTCACCAAAACACATGACCTTTTGCTGTGGCTCCTGCCCGCCACGCAGAAATTCCCCAAGGATCAGCGTTTTGTATTGGCCAAACGCATTCAGGATACCGTCTTTGATTTCCAGGAGGCGCTGACCTCGGCGGGCATGGGTATCGAGAAGGTGCCTAATTTGCAAGCGGCGGATGTGCTCCTGCGCCAGTTGCAGGTGTACATGCGTCTCAGCCACGACTTGAAGTTCATTACCATGAAACAATACGAGCATGTCAGCCGCATGACCGTTGAGATCGGGAAAATTTTGGGAGGCTGGCGCAAGAAGGCGGGAGTATAATGCGGAGGCGTTCCCGAAACGGAACGCAGGGCTGGCCGGTCAACGCCGTGTGCTGCGCGGCGGTTCCTTCATCAACAATCAGAGGAACGCCCGCTGTGCTTACCGCAACGACAACGACAACATCAACATCAACAACATCGGTTTTCGTGTGGTGGCGTCCTATTTCTCGCCGTGCTTATGTTGAGAATCCCGAAGGTCTGCAAGACTTTCGCGATTTACCAGCGCCAGCAATGCTCTACGTTCACGGACGTAAGCCGCGGCAAAACAGGAGAGAAAGCGCGGTTAAGCCCTGGCTGGTCTAAAACTTCGGAAGTCTTCCATGATGAACCCTGGGAAGACTCAAAAAAGACTTCCGAAGTTTGCTGTATGGATTAGCCAAATATAAAAAAGCCCCGCCCGTTTTAGTAGCCATCAGGCGACCATCCGGGCGGGGCACAATTTTTTTATGAAAACCTCCGACTTCAACTACCATCTCCCCGAATCCTCCATCGCGCAGACTCCCGCCGAGCCGCGCGATTCTTCGCGTTTGCTGGTGATGCGCCGCGAAGCGGGGACTCTCGAACACAAAACATTTCGTGATGTGACGGAATATTTCAAGCCAGATGATTTGTTGGTCGTCAATCAAACGCGCGTCATCCCGGCGCGGATTTTTGCCAAAAAGGAAACGGGCGGACGCGTGGAACTTTTGCTCTTGCGCCGCCGCGATGCGCTGACGTGGGAGGCGCTGGTTGGGGGCAAGGGACTGCGCCTCGGA
>VFKQ01000146.1 GCA_009885445.1 Anaerolineaceae bacterium
ACCACGTCCACACCGACATCGGTCATCGTTGCCGCGGCGCGCGCGTGAATGGAAAACTTGTCCCGTTGGACCATGCCCTTAAAACCGGCGACCAGGTCGAAGTCCTGACAGCGAAGCGCGGGGGGCCGAGTCGCGATTGGTTAAATATAAATCTCGGACTGGTACGCACTCAACGGGCGCGGTCAAAAATCCGCACCTGGTTTAAAAAAGATAATGCGGATTTAAATCTCGTCTCGGGCCGCGCCACATTGGAACGTGAGTTAAGTCGCCTCGGCATCAGCGAAACAAATTTTGAAAGCATGGCGCGCGGACTCGGCTACAAAATTCCCGACGATATGTACGTAGACATCGGCACCGGCGACCTGCCCGTCAGCCGCATCGTCAAGGAACTCTCCGAGACCCAAGCCGGCGCGGACCTGCTGGAGGCGGGCACGCCAAAAAGTGAAGCGACCGCCACCGACGCCATCAACGTGCTCGGCGTGAAGGGACTGCTGACCACAATGGCAAAATGTTGCAACCCCACCCCCGGCGACGAGATCATCGGCTACATCACGCGCGGCCGCGGCGCAACGATTCATCGTCAGGATTGCCCAAATATTTTAGCCGCCGCAGACCGCGAGCGACTCGTGCAGGTCTCGTGGGGCGAACAGGTACGCACATACTCCGTTCCGATTCGCATCCATGCCTACGACCGTCAGGGGTTGATGGGCGACATTTCAAACCTGCTCAACAACGAGGGAGTCAACATCGCCGACGTGGGCGTGAAGGTCGAAGAAAATGTCGCCGAGTTAAAACTCATCGTCGAAGTGCGCGACATCACCCAACTCAGCCGCATCTTGACGCGCATCGAGAATATCCCCAACGTGTTGGAAGCGCAGAGAGTCAGGCCCGGGTGAGTCAGTAATCAGTAATCAGTAATCAGTCTGCGGTGAAATTCATGAAAGTACCCTGTGACATACTAAAAAACATGCAGCGTGATAATGATTTTTTCTGTGGCGGAGCGTGGAAAATTCTATCGCGCCGAAGTAGAGTTTCATTTCCCCGTTTATCTTGAGCCGGACATCAATGACTTTCTTGCGAAACTCGCTGAAGAAAAAAAAGTCCCTGTGGATGAGTTAGTAAATAAGTTACTGCGCGCAGATATGGGCATCATCCAAAGCGCGGCGAAATAGACTCACAGAATCACAAAAAACTCGGAGATTTATCGTCTCCGAGTTTTTTGTTAAAACACAGAACCTGTTACGACCAACTCCCGCCTGCTCCCCGCACTCAAAGGAGTTTATTGATTACGATTTTTCAATATATCGAACCCCGGGTATATCTATGAAATGCGCATCTTGAGTCCATAGAATTGCATTGTGCGCGCGGGCTGTGGCAAGGATAATGCTGTCTGCCATCGGCAGTTTCATGTCAATTGAAATTTGAGCCGCACTTAGCGCAAGCGATGTGTCCAGTTCCACTATCTGGCCTTCGTGCATGTCGCTGATATTGGCGCGCGCAGTTTTTACATCGCGTTGCTGTTGTATTTTCTTGAAAACTTCATAAATACAAATCACGGGAATCAATAACTGCTGCGCATCTTCAATGGCGGGCGCGAAGAAATCGGCGTTCTCCGCCTCGGCGAAGTATTCCAGCCAACCTGACGAATCGACAACGTTCATAGGCGATCTTCCTGCTCCCTTTCAACAGTGGTATCAATTCCGCGCAACGAGCCGCGCGCCTCGCGAATCGGCCTGACCGGAATGAGCACAACATGATTATCGTACGCAATCACGCGCAGTTTTTGCCCTGGCTTAACATGCAACATTTCGCGAACTTGTCGTGGAATTACGACCTGAAACTTTGGGGATACCGTTACTGTATTCATACGAATCTCCTATCGATCCTGTTTTCGTTTTGCGATTATAGCATAATCGAAATTGATATAATCCCGCCATCGCCCCGCTAAAGGACTCCCCCATGCCCACCTCCCGCCTCGTCCCCAGCCTCAAAGCCATCTTCGCCGTCGTCGTTTGGGGCGGAACCTTCATCGCCACCAAAATCGCGCTGACGGAGGTCTCGCCCGCCACCATCGTGTGGATTCGTTTCGGCATCGGCGTGCTGATTCTGGGCATCACCGTCGTGGCGCGCAAACAATTCGCCCTGCCCGAACGCGGCGACATCGCTTATCTTGCCTTGCTCGGGTTTCTGGCCGTCACATTTCACCAATGGTTGCAAGCCACTGGTCTCATCACTGCGCAGGCCACCACCACTGCATGGATCGTGGCCACCTCGCCCGTTTTTATTGCAGTGCTCGGCTGGCTAGTGCTCAAAGAAAAATTGGGTTGGACGCGCGTCGGCGGAATTGCGCTGGCCGCGTTTGGCGTCCTGCTCATCGTCAGCAAGGGGAATCTCGGCGCGTTGTTCGCGGGCAACGAAGGCACGTTCGGCGATGTTCTAATTCTGATCAGCGCGGTTAACTGGGCCGTGGTCACTGTGCTCTCGCGGCGTGAGCTGGCCCGTCACCCCGCGACGCGCATGATGTTCTACATGATGCTCTTCGGCTGGATTTTTTCGTGCGTCTGGATTTTCGGATTCGGCCCCGCGCTGACAGAAATTCCGCACCTGACCACACGCGGCTGGACCGCGATTCTGGTTCTGGGAATCTTCGGTTCTGGCTTCGCATACATCGCCTACTACGACGCGTTGCAAGTGTTGCCCGCCTCACAGTTGGGCGCGTTCTTAAACATTGAGCCGCTGGTCACTGCATTGTTGGCGACGTTCATGTTAAACGAACCGCTCACCATCATCGCGGTGAGCGGCGGCGCAATTATTTTGTTGGGGGTTTGGTTGGTGAATAAATAATGGTGCCTTGTAGGGGCACGGCGGCGCCGTGCCCCTACAAGAAAATCATATCTTCCCCGCCACATAATCCAGCACGTCAATCTTCGTCAAAATTCCGGTGGGGCGATTCGCGTCGACCACGATCAGCGCGTATCCCTGCGTCAGCGAGGGCATGGCGGTTTCGAGCATCGTGTCAGAGGAAAACACCGCGCCTGCTTTTTGCACAAGCGCATCAATCGTTTCATTCGGACTGTGCTCCTGCTTGTCGAGCATGTGATTGAGCAAGTCCACTTCCTCGATGAGGCCTGCAAGCGTTCCGTCCGCGCTGACAACGGGCATCTGCGAAACGGCGTTCTGATGCATCACCGTCACCACCTTACGAATCGAGTCGCCCAGCGCCGCGGTGAATAAGGCTTTGTTCGGTTTGGCGATCAACAAATCGCCCAGCGCCATTTCGCCAAATTCCATCGAGAGGAAGCCGAATTCGCGCATCCATTTGTCGTCGTAGAATTTTGACAGGTAGCGCGAACCCGAATCGGGCAGGATGACGACCGGCAATCTGTCAGCGGGGAGTTTGCGGCAGTACTTCATCGCGCCCGCAATCGCGGAGCCGGACGAGCCGCCCGCGAAAATTCCCTCCTGTCGCACAAGTTGACGCGCCCACAAAAATGACTCGCGGTCGCCGGCGCGCTCAATTACGTCTACATATTTTATTTCCATCGTGGATGGCAAAAAGTCCTCGCCGATGCCTTCCACCTTATAAGTTTTGGGGTACACGCCCGAGGGGATGACGCCTTTGTTCTGCCAGATTTCTGTGAGGATGGAACCTTCGATGTCCACGCCGACAATGGTGATGTTTGGATTCTTGGCTTTGAGATAACGTCCCACGCCGGTGATCGTCCCGCCGGTGCCGATGCCGATGATGACGTCGGTGAGCTTGCCTTCGGTCTGCTCCCACAACTCGGGGCCTGTGCTAAGTTCGTGGGTCTTTGGATTATCTGGATTGTGATACTGATTCGCGAGAATCGCGTTGGGCACTTCACGCGCAAATTTCTTGGCCACTTCATAATAAGAGCGCGGATCGCCCGGGCCAGCGTCGGTGGGCGTGATGACCACTTTCGCGCCATAGGCGCGCAACAATAAAATCTTTTCGTTGCTCATCTTGTCGGGCATGACGAAAATAGTTTTGTAACCTTTGAGCGCCGCCGCAATGGCGAGTCCCACGCCCGTGTTACCAGATGTCGCTTCCACAATCGTGCCACCGGGTTTGAGCTCACCACGCTTTTCGGCCTGCTCCACAATGTACGCCCCCACTCGGTCTTTCACCGAGCCGCCCGGGTTCATAAATTCCAATTTGGCATACAGCGGAACGGGCAGGTCGCGGCCGATCCGTTCGAGGCGCACCAGCGGCGTATTGCCCATCGCGCCGATCAGGTTGTTGAATACTCTGCGTTCTTTTGATTCGGGAAGTCCTGTCATTCTCGCTCCTTTGATGAAAGTAACGCGATTATACACGTAAGGAAAAAATCAGATTCCAGACTTGACAGAAAAACTACTCTGTTTATAATGGTTTCAAAACGGAACCGAAATGGAGGCTTCCAATGACCGCAATAACGATAAAAAACATTCCAGACGAGATCTATGTGCTTTTGAGGGAAAAGGCCAAAAGCAATAATCGCAGTATTAACAGCGAAGTTATTTTGGCCATCAAAGCTGCGGTGATGTCCCGCCCTATTAATGTAGAGGCCGCCATTAAACGCGCCCGCAAGATTCAAGAGTTGACGGCTCATTACGTTATCACAGACGAGGAAATCACACGCTTCAAAAATGAGGGCCGCAAATGATCGTGGTTGACTCTAATATTTTGGCCTACTATCATCTGAAGAGCGAGTTCTCAGAGATGGCATTCAGCGCGTACCGGCGAGATCCTCAATGGGTCTCGCCAGTGCTTTGGCGAAGCGAGTTTCAAAACGTTTTAGCGGGCTATCTGAGAAAAAAACTGATTCAATTGCCTAAAGCAAAGCAAGTTATGGAGGAAGCGCTGGAACTAATGCTGGAGTCGGAATTTCAAGCCCAGTCGCACAAGGTCTTAGATTTAATCAGTACAAGCGCTTGCTCGTCCTACGATTGCGAATACGTCGCCCTCGCCATGCAATTTGATATCCCTCTACTCACAAATGACAAAAGAATCCTGAGTCAATTCCCGGGCACAACTATTGGGTTAAAAGATTTTGTCTCGCAGAATTAATACAGCGGCAAATTCTCATCCACTGCCCGCGCCCACGCATTAATCCCCCCCTTCAAATTTTTCACCTTGCGAAACCCCGCGCTGACCAGCAACTCCAGCGCGCGGGCAGAGCGAGTCCCGCTTTTGCAGAAGACGACCATCTCCTGCGCCGAGTCCAATTCAGAGAGGCGCG